>JAOUFJ010000006.1 GCA_029858255.1 candidate division WOR-3 bacterium
CCGCTTCGTTGATCCTGAGAGAGGCGGGGGGTAAGATCACGGATTTCAAAGGCCGTGCCTTCAATATCTACGGTGATGAAGTACTTGGTACAAACGGCTTGATACATCGCCAAATGATGAAGGTTTTGGAAAAAGTAGCGGGGTGATGTTGTTGCTGACCCGGCTATAACCGCCGGTTTATTTCGATTCCTCCTGCGTATTGTCTTCCGGTCATAAAGTAGTTGTCGTATATTTCGGATGTGTTATCCGTTACATTATTGATCGCCGCGTAGAATTTGGCGAAGGATAATTTCAAACCAAATGTAGTATTGACAGTGGAGTATGCAGGTAGAGATTTTTCTAAACCGCTCCTTTCCGATATGAACCGCGCATCTACGCTCAGTTCGATAATGCCGATGGTGATGGTCAATGTGTCGGTGACTGAATAATCCGGACTGAATGCAAGTGCGCTATCACTGGTGTTATAGGCAATGTGCAGCCAATTGCTGAACTGGATTAGTCTCAATGGAATGACATTTCGCGCCGATAGGCTCAGGTTGGATTCCTGTACATCCAGGGTTTGAGATATCAAGTAATCACTGCCAATATCAAGACGGCACAGCCATTCCTTGTATGAGCCCGAGAGACTGAAATGGTGGTTGAGGAATTTGATTTCAAGTATTATGTCCGCCGCCAGACTCAGGGTTTCTGCCGGAAGGCTTGTTGGATATCTGACTGGCAGGTGGGGATCGAACAAGGAGATTAGGGTGCTGTGCTGGACACCGCTGTTAAAACCGGTTGATATGTTGAGATATGGTGTTGCGTAGGTTATAGACAGTCGGGGGGAAGGGAAACTTCTATTCACCAGAGAACCCAGTTTTAGGTGAAAGTTCCCGACATTGACCTGAGTATAGAGTGAAGGTTTTATCCGCTGCCCGGTGTACACGCCGGTCATCTCGAATTGTGGTATATAACTTAACCGGTCAAAAGTAAAGAGGATCCTTCCTGAAGCTTCTCGTACTGTTTCATTATTCAACTCCCAGTGATTGTAATCGAGCGCACCGCTTGTGACCAATGAGCGTGAAAACAGATTGAATTCGAACCCTGGTGAGATGTTTTTATATTCCTCATCTCTCGTTACCAGATCCGCCCTCAACCGGGGTTTTAGCCAGATAGTAGGTCCGAACATCGCGTAGGACAACGATGCGCTGCCTATGTCTGCAGTGTCCCATTCGTTCGTCCGACTATAGGCTGCATCGAGTGAGAGATTCCAAAGACAAAGGTCGACACCGGCGCCGAAGAAATGGCCGGCATAGCCGTTGAAGCGAAGGGTATCAGAGGTCTGCACGGACAATAGCTGTGGTTCGGGAAAGTCACTCTTTGAAAGATCGGGGAGAGGCGGTAGGGAATCATAGGTTGCCAGCAGCAGAACGACCAGAATCATATAACTCGATTACCTGACAGTGAACAATGTTATTGAAAGGTCTGATGAACGGTCGAAAATTCCCTTGGTGTTCCCACAAAGATAATTCATGAGGTTCTTACCTCCAAGATATATACTACATCAAATTCGCTATATTCTCTGCATAGGGGCAGGTGATTATGCCGTGCTCGGTTATGATGCCACTGATCAACTCCGAAGGCGTTACATCGAATGCCGGGTTGCATATTTTCGCCGCAGGTGCAACCACACATCTGTCATTAAACGTTCTGATCTCCTCTTCTGCTCTCTCTTCGATCGGTATCTGGTCGCCCGATGCGATTCTGAGGTCGAATGTTGATGATGGTGCTGCAACGTACAGCGGGATTTTGTAGTAACTGGCAATTATCGCCAACCCCTTTGTACCGATCTTATTTGCCACGTCGCCGTTGGATGCAATGCGGTCCGCTCCAACTAGTACGAGTTTCATGCCGGCCATGAAATTTGCGGCCATGTTGTCGCAGATCGTGTAGGTGTCGATACCGTTCTTCGTGAGTTCCCATGAAGTCAATCGCGCGCCCTGCAGCAGTGGTCGTGTTTCACAGGAGAAGACGGAGAATTTTTTCCCTTGTTGGCTGGCCGTGTATAAAACACCGAGTGCCGTGCCTATACCACTCGTGGCGAGAGCGCCGGCATTACAGTGTACCATGATCTTTGCGTTGTCGTTTATCAAATCCGCTCCGTACCTTCCTATTGCCGCGCACGCCTCTTTGTCTTCTGTTTCTATTGCCTTTGCTTCTGCCAATAGTTCGGCGAAATGGTCGCCGGATCCTGCGAGTCTTTTCTCCATGCGGTCGATCGCCCATGAGAGATTGACTGCAGTTGGCCTGGCAGATTTGATGAGGGCACATGCCTTCTTTATTGACTCTTGATCGCCAATTCGGGCAGCCAAGACCACACCATATGCTGCCGCAACACCAATGAGCGGCGCGCCCCTGATATTCATATGCCGGATTGCCCTGCGGACATCCTCGGCGGTTTTGAGGGTCAGGTATACTTCTTCTTCAGGAAGTTTTGTTTGATCGAGAATTGTTAATTCATTCGTCTTACTGTTATATTCGACTGTCTTGAAATCTAGCATTACTCTTTGATACCGGATTGTTTCCTTGCTGCCTTTATAACATTGTGCAAGAGCATGGTGATTGTCATTGGTCCGACTCCACCCGGAACAGGTGATATGGCACTTGCCTTTTCACTTACCTCTTCGAAATCAACGTCGCCGATCAGCCTGAAACCGCTTTTCTTCGTGGCATCTTCGATACGATTCACGCCGACATCAATTACCACCGCTCCCGGCTTGACCATGTCAGCGTGTACCGTGTGAGGTCTTCCGGCTGCGACAACGAGAATGTCCGCAAGGCGGGTGATTTCGCTCATGTTTTTTGTTCCAGTATGACATATCGTTACCGTTGCGTTAGCTTCCTTTTTCTTCTGGACGAGCAGCAAGGCGAGTGGCTTGCCGACAATGTTGCTTCTGCCTACGATCACTACATGCTTGCCCGAGACGTCGATGTCATTGCGCGAGAGCATCTTCTGGATCCCATGTGGCGTGCCGGGAACATAGCCGGGGGCACCGATCATCAGTCTGCCTACGTTTATCGGATGAAAGCCGTCGACGTCCTTCTCCGGGTCAATTGCATACAGGACCTTCTCCTCGTTGATATGATCGGGTAGGGGAAGCTGGACGAGTATCCCGTTGACCTTCGGGTCATTGTTCAGATCGGCAATCAGCTTGAGCAGGCTGTTCTCTTCATAATTAGCGTCGAATTTATACTTATTGACCTCAATGCCCACTTCAGCACATGCCTTCTCCTTGCCTTTAACGTACGACAATGAGCCAGGATCATCGCCGACCAGTATAACGGCAAGGGACGGAACGAGGCCGTGTTTTTCCTTCAATTTAGACAATTCTGCTTTCATTTCATCGCGCATCTTTTGCGCAAGTTCTTTGCCACTCAGTATCTTTGCCATCAAACCTCCCTTGAAGCTCCTGATTCAAATGTAAAGAGATATGGATTTCCGTAACATATCAAGGAACCATTACAAAAAGGACTGAAGCCACGGATTTCCGTGAGATATCAGTGGCTCATCCAAAATATCATAGCCAAAATGATTGCATTGTCAATCTTGGCTTTGCCGACCTTGACATCCTTGGCAAAAGGTGTAAAATTAAAACTAAGGAGGACTCATGTCAAAGGTCAGAGTCGCAATCATTGGTGTGGGAAATTGTGCTTCCAGTTTGGTCCAGGGCATTCATTACTATCGCAATGCCAAAGAAGGAGATATAATTCCAGGTATCATGCACGCCCGGCTGGGTGGGTATCACATTGAAGATATTGAATTCTCGTTTGGCATAGATATTGACAAGAACAAGGTTGGAAAGGATCTGGCCGAAGCAATATATACGAAGCCTAATAATACTTTCAAGTTTTGTGATGTGCCAAGGTTGAACGTGCCCGTCGTGAGGGGCATGACCCATGATGGATTGGGCTTTTATTTGTCGCAAATCATCCAAAAAGCACCCGGCCCGACCGCTGATATCGTCGGCTTACTGCGTGAAACCAAGACAGACGTGGTGATCAATTATTTGCCTGTGGGTAGCGAAGAAGCGACGAAATGGTATGTTGAACAGGTACTGACCGCAGGATGTGCTTTCATTAACTGTATTCCGGTTTTTATAGCCAGTGAGAAATACTGGCAGAAACGGTTTGTCGAAAAAGGCATTCCAGTATTGGGCGATGATATCAAGTCGCAGGTTGGTGCAACGATCCTGCACCGTGTTCTGGTCAATCTCTTTAACGATCGAGGCGTTAAACTTGAGCGGACGTCACAGCTCAATGTCGGCGGCAATACAGATTTTCTGAACATGCTCGAACGCTCAAGATTGGTATCTAAGAAAGTATCGAAAACCAGGGCAGTGACTTCCCTTCTGCATTATGATATTGGTGAAGATAATATATATATCGGTCCTTCTGACTACGTGGCTTGGCTAAAAGACCGCAAATGGGCGCATATGAGACTCGAGGGTCGCACTTTCGGTGACGTACCGTTGAATATCGAATTGAAACTCGAAGTCTGGGATTCTCCGAACTCTGCCGGCGTGGTCATCGACGCCGTGAGATGCGCAAAACTCGCTCTTGATAATAGACTGAGCGGCGCCATGGTTGGGCCATCCAGTTATTTCTTCAAATCTCCGCCAGTGCAGTTTCCTGATTATATATGCCGCGAAAAGACTGAGAAATACATTAAGAGATATACTAAAGGGAAAAAACGAAAATAGGACAACGGTAGTCCCGGATGCATGGCGTTAAACGCGGAATATTGATCAGTTTTGAGGGAGTCGAGGGTTCGGGGAAAACTACTCAGGCCAAAGCGCTGGTAGATTGGTTGGCCGCAGGTAAGATCCCACATATATTTGTGAGAGACCCGGGGAGCACAGAGATCGGCGAGAGGGTAAGAGATATTCTCCTCGATAGAAAGAACCGAGGCATGCACGCCAAGTGTGAAGTGTTGTTGTTTTTGGCAGCTCGAAGTCAGTTGGCATATGAAGTACTACTGCCGGCTCTCAAGGATAAAAAGATCGTAATTACAGATCGTTTTTCCGATTCTACTTTTGCCTACCAGTGCTACGCGCGCGGTCTGCCGCTGCGTTTGATCACTATTTTCAACCGATTTGCTGCTGCGGGATTGAAACCCGATCTGACTTTTCTTGTTGATATCGATGCGGCAAAGCGCCGGGAGCGGGGCAAATATATTGACCGGATGGAGACTGAAGCCGAAGGTTATCATCAGAAGGTGCAGCGCGGCTTTCAATTGATGGCAATGCGTGCAAAGAAGCGATATAGAGTACTGGATGGTGAGAAATCAGTCGATGCGCTTCACCGTGAAGTAGTGAATCATGTTAAGGAAATTTTGGTGAGAAAGGGGTACAAGATATGAAAAAGGCTTATATATTGGTGTGTCTCATTTTCCTCGTTTGCGGGGGAATGTTCATTGGTCAGAAACTATGGGCAGCCCCGGATACCTATTCAATGCTCAGAGCTTTCAACAAAATACTCAAGGAGTTACAGGATAGTTACGTAACACCGGTCAGCCCTGATAGTCTTATAAGGGGCGCGATCGATGGTATGATCGATATGGTCCACGACCCCCACACAGATTTCTTGACGCGTGAGGAATATAGTGCTCTGCGGGAATCGACGACTGGTGAGTTCGGGGGGATCGGAGCGACTATCGGCAAGCGCGACGAGCGTATCATGGTAATATCGCCGCTCGAGGGTACGCCGGCGTATCGGTCGGGTCTTCAGCCTGGTGATGAAATCTTGAATGTCAATGGTGTTTCGACCGAGGGCAAGAGTGTTGATGTGGTCGTAAAGGAGATTCGCGGCGATCCCGGCACCGAGGTTGTGCTCACAATACACCGTTCGTTGATCGATGAGCCATTCGATGTTGAGATCACACGTGCAATCATAAAACTCGATGCCGTGCCATATTTCGGCATGATCGACGACAAGATCGGTTATGTGTACCTGCGTAATTTTTCGATCTCCGCCGACGTTGAATTGAAAAAAGCTCTTGACTCGCTGTTCGCGATGGGCGTGGAAAAGCTGGTATTCGATCTGCGCCTGAATTCCGGGGGTTTGCTCAATGAGGGACTCACCGTGAGTGAACTATTTCTGCCGAAGGGCAAAGAGATCGTTGCTACCAAGGGAAGGAATGAGCGTGAGCGGATGTTCAGGTCACAGAAGACTTATTCTTATGTAGATTTTCCCATGGTGACCCTCGTGGATGGTGGGTCGGCTTCGGCATCCGAGATCGTGGCCGGTGCACTTCAGGATTGGGATAGAAGTCTGATAATCGGTACCACTACTTTTGGCAAGGGTTCGGTGCAGAATATCATACCCTTTGAAGACAGTACAGCTCTTAAGTTAACCACCGCCCGCTGGTATACTCCTTCGGGCAGGAGCATTGACAAACCAGTTGACTGGGACGGGTTGGACGGCAGGGTCACCTCGGCACAGCAAAGGTTAGTCGATAGGCTGATAAATGAACTTGAAGAGCTGCGGGAGCAGGCGAAAACCGATGGTGAGAAGAAGATCGTGGAAATGATCGAGGATGACCTGTATGATATTGAGGATAACATTTACAGGCTTCGCGTGGATTCGACGAAATTGAATGAGCAAAAGGAATTTACTACATTGGGACCGCTCAAGCGCAAGGTGTACGGCGAAGGAGGTATAATACCTGATGTTGTCATCGAACCTCAGCGGTTGTCCCAGCTGGAAACCGATATACTGACAAAGGGCCTGGGTTTTGATTTTGTCGTGAAGTACACGGCGGAACATAACGACATCGATAAGAATTTCGAGGTTGGGGATAAGCTGCTGAAAGAATTCGCGGTTTATCTTCTCGAACACGAAGTCGAGTTCACCGATAAAGAGTATGAAGACGTAAAGGAAAGGCTGCGCAGCCGGTTGAAGCAAGAGTTTTATACGAACCGGTGGGGTATGAAAGAGGGATACAGGATACGCGTGGCTGATGATTCCCTGGTTCAGCAAGCCGTGAAAATGCTAAAGGAGGTTGCGTCTTCGCAGGACCTTTTTCGTCACGCAAAATGATGCAGATTCAACGACACAAAGGCAGCCGCTGACACCGCGTGTACCGTGGGAATTTCCGGTGCTCGTCCTCCTCGCGGCGGTGTTAGCTGGTATTGTATGGTTTATTTCGCGAAGACATTCATGAAGGCGTAGAACTATATGGTGGATGAATCTTTCCGTATTGAGATAACGAATCGCTCAGACCCGAGGGGTAATTTCATTAAGGAGTCTTTTCATTCTTTTGGTCTGTCCGGTGTCGAAGGAGTATTGGTAAGCGATATTTATTACATATCCGGTGCCGTGTCGATGTCGCAGATCGAAAAGATCGCCCGGGAATTGTTATGCGATCCTGTTGTTGAGGAGTACCGAATAGGCGAGGGTGGAGAAGCGGCAGAAGGTTTTGAGGTATTGTTCAATTACGGGGTTACCGATCCCAAGGAAGAAAGCGTAAGAAAGGCGATCGCCGATCTGCGTATCGAGATCCAATCGGTCAAGACCGGCAACAGTTATGTCATAAGAGGCGAATTCGACAGGAAACAGTTGATAAAGAGTGCCGAACTTTTCTTGTACAACCCGTTGATCCAACACGTAAAACACGGCAAAGAGGATACGCACAAGCCTGAAGCATATGAGCTGCGTATTAACTGTGTAGATCTGGGGGGCGACGTACTCAAGCTGAGTCGCGATATGGGGCTTTCTCTTTCAAAGACAGAAATGGAATGCATCAAAGATTACTTCGGTTCGGAAAAAAGGAAGCCAACAGATGTCGAACTCGAGACAATTGCTCAGACATGGAGCGAGCACTGCCGACACAAGACATTCCTCGGAAAGATCCTATTCGACGGTGAGCACATTGACAATCTCCTGAAGAATACAATAATGCAAGCCACACGGGAAATTGACCATCCGCTGTGTCTGTCTGTATTCCACGATAATTCCGGAGTCATTGATTTTGATGAAGATCATGGAGTGTGTTTCAAGGTGGAAACGCATAATCATCCTTCGGCCCTTGAACCTTACGGTGGCGCGGCTACAGGAATTGGGGGAGTGATACGTGATATTCTCGGTACCGGATTAGGTGCTAGACCGATCCTCAACACGGACGTTTTCTGCTTCGGCATGCCCGATTTCGATTACCATGAATTGCCCGACGGTATTCTACACCCAAAGACAATTATCAAGGGTGTGATCCGCGGTGTCCGCGACTACGGCAACCGGATGGGAATACCTACGGCCAGCGGAGCGATATGTTTTGATGAATCATTCCTCTACAATCCACTCGTATACTGTGGCTGCGTCGGTCTGATCAGAAAGGACCGTATAAAGAAAGGTGCAAAGCCAGGTGATATGGTCTTGCTCGTTGGCGGTCGGACTGGCCGTGATGGCATACACGGTGTTACATTTGCCTCGGCCGAGCTATCCGGAGAATCGGAAAAATCATGTGTCCAGATTGGCAATCCCATTATGGAAAGGCGCGTTATGGATTGTTTGCTGCAGGTGAACGAGCAGGGTATTCTGAATTCAGTGACTGACTGCGGCGGTGGTGGATTATCGAGTGCAGTGGGTGAGATGGGGAAGGAGACCGGGGTCAAGGTATTCCTCGATCGAGTGCCCCTGAAATACAAAGGCCTTTCCCCTCGAGAAATATGGATATCCGAATCCCAGGAAAGAATGGTACTTGCTGTCCCTCAAGAGCATATCCAAAAGGTCATCCAGGTCTTTGAAGGTGAGGGAGTCCTGGCAACCGTCATTGGTGAATTCACCGATGATAGACGTCTAGTATTGCACTATAGAGAAAGCGAGGTGTGCGATCTGGATATGGAATTCCTACACGACGGGCTGCCAATGCCAGTAAAGAAAGCAGTGATAAAGGCAAAAGCACCGGGCGAAGTCGATGTCCCCAAACCTGTAGATTTAAATTCATTGATCATCGAAATAGTCAGTGGTTTGAATGCGTGTTCAAGGGAATGGGTCATCAGGGAATACGATCACGAGGTCCAGGGCGCGAGCGCCATAAAACCATTGGTAGGAGTATACGGGATTGGTCCTCAGGACGCGGTCGTGGTTCGTCCCGATCTGAACAAGAAAAGGGGAGTGGTGATTTCCTGCGGGATCAATGTCCGGTACGGCAAACTGGATGCCTACAACATGGCGTTATCGGTCATCGATGAGGCGATGCGAAACATGGTCGCGACTGGCGGTGACATAACAAAGGCCACGATGTTAGATAATTTCTGTTTATCCTCACCGGAACGCGAAGCGGTTCTTGGCGATCTCGTCCTTTCGGCAAGGGGCTGTTATGACGCCGCAAAATGCTTTGGTGTTCCTTTCATATCGGGTAAGGATAGCCTCTATAATGAATGGGTTGACAAAGATGGAAAAGTCATTGCGATCCCACCGGTGCTTCTAATATCAGCGATCGGTATTGTCGAGGATGTGGACAAATGCGTGACAATGGATCTTAAGGAGATCGGTTCTGAACTCTACATGCTGGGCGAGACCAAAGAGGAACTGGGCGGTTCTGAATACTACCGGGTACTGGGCGTGGAAGCCGGAGCCGTTCCGGGTCTGGACCTTGTGAATGCTCCGAAGATAATGGCGCGTCTGCATTCGGCGATCCAGAAGGGTCTGGTTGTCGCCTGCCATGATCTTTCTGAAGGTGGCCTTGCACTGGCCGTGAGTGAAATGGCATTCAGCGGTGATATCGGTGCAGAGATCGACCTTCACACCATTCCATTTACAGGCAAGAAGAAACGGTTTGATACGATCCTTTTTTCGGAGTCCAATACGCGCTTCCTGGTCGAGGTGCGTCAGGAGAACAAAGACGAATTCACCCGATTGTTCAGCGGAACACCCGTTGCGAGGATCGGTAAGACGGTCCGTGACAAGCGTCTAAGAATATTCGCCGACGACCGCAAGCTCGTCGACCTGCCACTTCTTGTTCTAAGGAAGAAGTGGCTTAGAAAAGTTGTCTGATATCCCCGGAACCGTCATTGCGAGGGAGTGAAACGACCGAAGCAATCTCCTGGTGTGATTATTTAACCACAGCGATCTTCACGACATCATTACCCGCGCCGTGTGTTATCAGTAGACAATAGTAAAGTCCGCTTCCCACATCTTTACCATCCTCGTCTGTGCCGTCCCATACAAAAGCCGATTCTCCGGTGTAGCTGCCTGGCAGGAGTAATCCTGAACGTTCTTCCTTTCTGACCAGACGGCCGCTCATCGAATATACTTTGAACTCGACCAAAGATTCGCGGTCCAATCTGAACGGCATGTATATATTATCGTGCTGGCTCAGCAGGAAGGGATTTGGATAAGGAGTCAACCACCCGCTACCCCCAACAGAATCCACCTGGATCGGTGAGTGAGTGATCGCTGCGTAAGCATCAGGCCACCCGTAGCCCATACTATCACTAGGAGTGTCTGCGAAGCTCGCCGTGCTGTAAAGCGCCGTTTGGACCGAATCGACGGTCCAGTTCGGATGTGCTTCGAGGAGCAGGGCACATATGCCGGTGATCATCGCAGTGGCGCCTGAAGTGCCAAATGAATAGAGGTATGAATCGGTTGAGTCTGGATTTATGACGACCGGTGCCGCGGACAGGCACATTATTTCCGGTTTCATTCTTCCGTCAAATGTGGGGCCGTATCCGGAATACTGCCAGCGGTTATACAGCGAGTCGATACCTCCAACCGTGATGACATTCATTGCATCACCCGGTATTTCTATTCTCGGCACCGATACATTACCTGCTGCAGTCACGACCAGAAGACCGCGTTTTGTTGCCTCATAGGCAGCGATCGAAGCGGGCGATGTCTTTCCATCGAAATCCCTGGGCCAGGCATACCAATCTGCATAGCCGAGTGAACTCGATACGATATCGGCTCCCTGTGCTTCACACCATTCAAGGCCCGCAATGTAAGTGTCCTCTTCCACAGGGAATTCGTATGATGTATCCGGATTCTCGGTTTTTGCGACAATGAATTGGGCGCCCGGTGCTACACCGATATAACGACCGCTGAAATATCCTCCAACGAGTGCAAGCATTTCTGTTCCGTGTCTTGGATAATAATAGTCAGGATCAGTGACTGAATAGCCGTCGGTTATCGAATCACCTCTAACACTGGAGAATCGAACGATTTGCGCCTCAGGCGCAGCAAGTGTTGGCAAGTATGCGAATAGTGTGCTCATCGAATCAATACCACCGAAGGTAGTACCATTGTCATTTGATGTTCTTGAGTATATTCTACCGGCTGATTCCCATGTGACTGTTAGCGTATTGCTTGTTCTTGCCAGGGATATCTTGCCGATCGCATTTATTTCTGGTGTCAGGAAAAGATGTGTAGTAAAGGTTTCTCCGAAATCCTCAGATCTCGCGAATAGCACGCGAAACAGCGGGTCATTGGAAGTGTCCTTCCATATTGCATATATCGTGTCTCCTGCGGTGATCGCTTCAGCATCTTTGCCGGTTGTCGTGAACGTCTGGTTGAAAGTTGTCGGAGGTATGGCTGATTTTGTGAAGTACAGTGTGTTCGTTGGTGAAACGTGATAGAATATGCCGATCGCAGAATTACCCGTAACCATCTTTGGCGCCCGGATATTCATGGGGGAAGATTCAATCACCGATTCCTGTGGAAATCCGGATATTGTGCCTCGTTTGAGCAGTAAGAAAGTTGTGTCGCTATCGCTGTCTTTACTGTGATATGCCACGTATACGGTATCACCCACCCTAATCGAGCTTGGTTCCCTGCGCGGCGGGTCGCCGAGGGGCATTGATTGGACGAGGATAGTATCAGTGTGCACCAGGTATTTCAGGCCGTAGCGGTCGCGGTAGAACACGAACATCGTATCACCTCCACAGGCGTCCAGTTCCACTACCCAGTTGTTGTAATAGTTTGTCAACTTAATGAGGTTGGGTGACCATGTCTGACCGTTATCGGTTGAATATGTGTAGAGCAGGTCACGAACCGGGTCATTATATTGTAGCGTGTCTCCGGAAAGGAACAAATTGTAGCGGCTGCTTGTTCTGCGAAATATCAGATCACTGAAAGTACCGTATTTCGGAGTTATGGGCATGTTGTTCATCCAAATTTGGTCTCCACCAAGAAAATCATATTCGGCGATGACGTTCACATTGTTCACTGCGATATGTGTGCGTCTTAATCCGGTATCAAGAAATCCAACTCTGACATTGGAGCCGAATATGCCCATATCATGAATACGTTCGATACCGAACATCTGCGACTGTCTATAGGTCAATCCATAAATTGCCGTATCCTGAACCGTCGCTTCAGCTTCCAGGGGCGCGCGGAAAGGTGCAACCCTGGTGATTTTGTGCACAAAATCGAGCTGTGCGATCTGGTCGATATCTTCGATGGCAATGAGAAAACTCGCGGCATTGAGCCATTTTGAACAGGTGATCAGTAACCCTCCATTGGCCTCAACTTCTGCGATGTAATCTTCGTATACCGGGATATCTGCATAGTCGGTCACGCCCCGGCGCAGTGCCCTCCGCTGCCTGGCCGCGTCTGTCAACTGCGTCCGCACAACCCTGATCGCCGCATCGTAATCTTCCACGGTGATATTCTTGTCGGTGAAGTAGACCCAGGCTCTGACATGAGCATCCGTGTAGCACCTGGGATCAACTTTGTTCTGGAGCGGTGCCTGATAGTCATACATCACTCCCACCAGAAGTAAAAAAGTTAACATCAATCCTCCTTTTTATCCCAAATTAATACAAATTCAATCAGTAAATATTATAATCGATCGTTTTTCCTCTCTTCCTGAAAGGTAGTGCGAGAAGCAGACCGGCAACAAAGCCTCCGATGTGGGCAAAATACGCCACGCCGCCGCGTGCTCCGAGAGAAGAAACTCCAATAAGAAATTGGTACAAGAACCATATGCCGAGAAAGATAAAAGACGGCAGATATGATATTCTCAAAAAGAACCCGAGGGGGATGAGCGCGAGGACCCGTGCTTTGGGGAACAGCAGTATATATGCACCAAGAACACCGGACACTGCTCCGCTTGCACCGATCATCGGGATCTTCGAACCCGGATCAATGGCACTTTGCAGTAGCGCCGCGGCAATACCGCAGGCAAAATAGAACAATATGAACTTCGCGTGTCCCATCCGGTCCTCGACATTATCTGCAAAGATCCAGAGAAAAAGCATATTCCCGAGAATATGCATGATGCTGTCGGCGTGGATGAACATGCTGGTAAAAAGCCTCATATAGCTTTCAATACCGGTCGGATGAAACAGCAGATAAGGGACGACGCCGAACTGCCGGACGAAATCGTTGAGCTCAGCCCCAAGTGATATTTCATAAAGGTAAACGAGGATGTTGGCCGTGAGAATGGCGTAGACAACGACCGGTCTGGTATGCGATTTCAGGTCATCTTTCAGGGGTAGCATATATTCTCCCTATCTGGCAAACAGCCCAGGCAGCGATTGCCTTTCCCTCACCGATTTCGCCCATTCCTTCATTTGTCTTTCCCTTTATGGAGATCGCATCGCTTGAGATGTTGATCGCGTTGGCAATGGTGGTTTTCATTTGTTCGATATGTGGCAGGATTCTGGGTGCTTCTGCTATGACAACAGTGTCAATATGTTTCACCATGTATCCTGTATTTTTCAGGAACTTGCTCACTGATTTCAGTAGCTTCAGGCTCGAGATGTCCTTGTAGCGGTTGTCATCGGGCGGGAAATGTCTTCCGATATCACCTAAATTGGCAGCTCCCAGTAGTGCATCGCATATGGCATGGATCAGTACATCGCCGTCTGAATGTCCCGCAAGTCCTTTTGGAAAATCGATTTTCACGCCGCCCAAAAATAACTGCCTTTTGGGCACGAGCTGATGTATGTCATAGCCGATTCCAACCATCAATAATTCTACTCGGGACGCGCATCAAAGTCAAGAACTAGTGCCTTTTGCGCTTGCCGAGTAGTATGATGTCACGCAGGTCTTCGGTCGTTCCTGCTTTGTGCCACGTTTTGTCAAAATCAGGGTCTTGTGATATCTGAGCAATTGCCATCAGTGCTCTCAGATGTGATCGGCGTCTGTCTTGAGTGCCGACCAGCACGAAGATGATGTGGACTGGTTCAGGCGCATCGGGGAATATTATACCTTCCTTAGCGCGCACAAGTAGCACATCGAATTTATCTTTTCCCTCGATGATGATATGTGGGATCGCCAATCCCGGCCTCAATGCCGTGCAGGATTGTTTCTCGCGTTCAATGAAGAGTTGAACGAATTTTGCCTTTTCAACACCCAGTCGATTGCTCAATTGCTCAGAGGCTATTTGTACAAAATCATCAAATTGCAGGGTTTTTTCGAAATCGAGTACTACGGCTTCTTTGATCAAATGGTCGAAGTCATCCTCGATTATCTCTTCTCGTTCTTTCACTACTTCGCGTAATTCCTCGCGTAGTGTATCTGTCGCGATCTGTCTGTCGGTAACACGTTCGACTATGCACATGAGCGCCGATTCTCTTGTTATCTTCGGCCGTACGTATAGCAAGTACCAGATTAGTGCAGCGGCGATGAATGTCGCTGTCATCGCGAGCGTTAGAACGCCCATGTCAGCGATGAGAAAAAGATAGCCAAGGATGCCGGCGATCTGGATATACGGGTAAAAGGGTGCATGGAAACTTGGCTGATAGTTCTGAAGCCGACTCTCGCGCATTACTATCACCGCAAGATTTGCCGAAATGTACAGGAGGAGCAGCATGGTCGAGGCGGCTTTTATCAGCACCTCGAGATCGAGAAATAGTATTGTGATGATCATAATAGAGGAGGTTACTATTATCGCGATATGCGGTGTCTTGAATTTTTTGCTTATTTTGGAGAAGAAGTGGGGCAGAATTTCGTCGCGGCTCATCGCAAGCGGATAGCGAGATGCAGACATGATCCCCGCGTTGGCGGTTGAAATGAATGCCAGAAGAGCGGCAATAGCAGTAACAACGATGCCACCCATTCCCCAGAATGTTTTTGCTCCGGCGGAAATCGGCGTGAGAGATGTTCTTAACGATTCTGGATCGAGTATGCCTACGGTCACGAAAGCCACGGCGACATAGAGGCCGAGAACCATTATGTACGCGAGCATCATCCCGAGCGGCACTGTTGTTTTTGGGTTCTTGATCTCCTCGGCAACGCTCGCGACCTTGGTGAGTCCACCAAAAGAGATGAACACAAGCCCGGCAGTGGAAAGTACGCGGCCAAAACCATAGGGTGTGAAATTGTCGAGACGGTCCGGATGCACATTCGTGAAACCTACGATCACGTAGAGACAGAGAATGACAAACAGTGCTACAACGAGGAGGATCTGAGTTCTGCCGGCCTCCTTTATGCCTAAGAGATTTACCATCATGAAGAAAAGGCATAATATGACCGCTATTGCCTTGATTGCCGGAATGCTGAGACCGGGGTTGATCAGCAGTGCGAATATTCCCATCCCCATCAATGCAAACGCCGTCTTCAGACTCAGTGACAGCCAGCTTGCCATCCCGGCAACCGTGCCCGGAGCAAAACCCATGCTTCTTGTTATGTAGAAATAGTCGCCGCCTGCTTTGGGCATGGCAGTTACCAGCTCTGCTTTGCTGAGCAGCGCCGGTATAACGAGCACCCCGGCGATTATGTACGAAAGGATCATGGCCGGCCCAGCTTTGGCAAATGCGATGCCGGGCAGCACAAACAACCCGGAACTAATCATGGCTCCGGACGCGATAGCGAACACTTCGAAAAGGCCGAGTTCCTTTTTCAGAGCCATATCAACCCTTTTGTTTTCAGGAACACATTTTTCTGAGCTGAATAATCTGCTCGGGTGATCCGAATCCGATTAGGGTGTCGCCCGGATTGATTATACTGTCCGAACTTGGATTGAAAGTCAATTTGTTCAGTTCTGCAGACTTCAACGCAGGAATGACGATTCCGATCTTTCTGGATATTTCTGTTTCTTTCAGTGTTTTACCGGCGATCGCTGAGCCCGTTTTCACAGTCACTTCATCGAGCAGGAGGTTGAGGTGTTGTCCACGTAGTATCGTATCGAGAAAAGACATGACCGTTGGCCTCAGTGCAGCCGCGGCAAGGTGTATCCCGCCGATCTTCTCCGGAGAAAATACGTAGTCGGCGCCCGCCTTTCTTAGTTTATCGATGGATGCTGCCTCAACGGCGCGCGATATGATGCGTAATTTTGGATTCAGAGATCGCGCGGTCAGACAAATGTATAGGTTATCCGCGTCATTTCCCAATGCGGCTATGATACCTTTGGCATTCTTGATCCCCGCGTACTTCAATACTTCATCATGGGTTGCATCACCTGTAAAGTAGAGTATCTTCGGATTTTCCCTGACGAATTTCTCGAGGACCTCCTGTTCTCTATCTATCAGGACAAAAGGCTCATCGGCACTGATGAATTCCTGTATAATATCTTCGCCGACTGCGCCCACCCCGCAAATCACAAAATGATCTTTCATTTTCGAAATTCTCTGCTGCATTCCTTGCCTCCTGAATATCTCGCCGAACGTTCCCTCCATGATTGAAGAGAAGATGAAGTTAGCACCTGTTGCGATGAGCAAAATGCCGCTGATTATTAGGGCGGCGGTGAAGATCCGCCCTGCCTCGCTTAACGGCCTCACTTCTCCGTATCCAACCGTCGATACAGTGATGATGGTCATATAAACTGCTTCATTGAATGACCATCCTTCGATGACCATATATCCAACCGTTCCCCCGAAAAAAACCGCAACGATTGCCATTACTATGATAGCTACGCGTCTGTGGATCATCTATTTAATTATACTTTTTATCTTTATGCCTGTCAACAATAACTGGAATCCATACTTGAAAGTTGAACATAAATGTGTATTATTGGGCATGGTGGAAAACGGCGAAATCGTTGTCAACGGTATACACAAAGTATTCAAGAAGGGCAAGCCAGATGAAGTCCGGGCAGTGGACGGCATTAGTTTTAATATCAACAAAGGCGAGCTATTTGGCCTGCTGGGTCCCAATGGTGCCGGTAAGACGACACTCATAAAGTGTATCTCGACTCTCTTGATCCCCGACAGTGGATCAGTGGAGGTCGGCGGTTACGATATCTGCCGTGAGCCGGTTGAGGTGAGACGGCATATTGGAGTGTTGACCGGAGGCGAGCGTTCCCTCTATTGGAAACTCACTCCGGTCGAGAATCTGCGTTATTTTGCTGCTCTCTATGGTGTGCCCCGCAAGGTCACGAAAGAACGAATCGGGTATCTCCTTGAGTTAATGGGGTTGAAGGATAAGTCGAAGGTCCGGGTCGAGAAACTATCTTCGGGGATGAAGCAGAAGTTGTCCCTGGCCAGGGTTCTGGTCCATGACCCGCCGATACTGCTCGTGGACGAACCAACACTGGGTCTTGATCCTTATTTCGCACGTTTCATCAGGGATTTTGTGAAGAATGAACTTAACAAGAGACTCAAAAAGACGATTCTCCTGACCACTCATTATATGGATGAAGCCGATGAACTGTGTGAGCGGATCGCTTTTATGAATCGTGGCAAGATCGAGGCCATGGATACTCCAAATCGGTTGAAGCAGAGCATGCCACAGAAACAGGTGCTGGAAATAAAATGTCGGGGCACGATCGAGAAAGAAATGTTTGAAAACATCGAGGGCGCAGCTAGCATCAATATTTCACATGGAGAGGGATTCGCTTATCTGAGGTGGAATACGGACAATTCGGAAATGATCCTGGGTAATATCATTGAACTCGTGCGGGAAAAGGCAAAGATATTTTCCGTGCGTGTGACCGTGCCTACCCTCGAAGACGTTTTTGTGCATCTGACAGGCGCAAGCCTAAAAGACGGATGAGATTAGCCGGACAAAATAAACGATAACGAGAATTATGTGGGTGATAGTCGAGGAAGTGAGAAAGAGCGTCAGAATACTGCTCGCATACCCTGCTGAAGTTATATTCTGGATATTTTCACCGCTGTTATGGGTGATCCCGCTTGTATTTCAGGGCAAGGCATTGGTCGGTGCTTTCAGCAGTACCCAGTTCGGCAGGCTTGCGGGTACTGATGAGTTCATCCCATATGTGCTAATCGGCGCGATCATAAGTACATATATGTTCTCTGCAGTGTGGAGCATGGGTAATTCGTTTCGAGATGAAACATACTACGGAACGCTCGAACACATTCTGTCATCCCCTGCGCGTCCGGCCTACATTCTCATAGGAAAAGGTTTGTACAACTCGATTCTATCTACCTCTTTTGTCATAGTGCAACTGCTTATCTGCGTTTTTATTTTTGGTCTGGACATCACACTGGTCAAGATCCTGCCAATCTTCATGTTTCTGCTTTTACTCATTGTTGGTCTTTACGGTATCGGTTTCATGGCTGCCGCGCTCACCCTTCTTGTAAAGGAAGCCCACGGTTTGTTACACATGTTTGAGTACATACTTTTTCTATTTTCACCGATCCGCTATCCAGTCGAAGTGAATCCCATAACGAAAGCGATCAGTGTTTTTATACCGCTCACTTATGCACTCATTGCCCTTCGCGGTCTTATGCTCAACATCGAATTCAACTTTCTCAAGAACAGCATCATTCTGCTCGGAATTGACTGCGTGTTGATCCCCCTTGGTCTGGTTATCTTCCATTACGTTGAGAAGCGGACAAAGACCAGAGGTACGCTGTCAGACTATTAGTATATGGCATTGAAGCAGGGTCATAAAGGATTAGTCAAGACGTTCTTACACTATCTCCGTGCCGTGAACGCGGAGAATATCAAGGAATGGAAGATTGAATTGACCTACAAACCTGATTTTATCCGGCAATTCATCGAGCCTTTTGTGTATCTGTTTCCTTATTTTTTGTATGGTTTTGCTCTGCTCGGTGGTCGGTACTCAGAGCATCTGAGAAGCCTCACCGGGATAAGTGATATGGTTGCCTATACGTTCATTGGCTACTTGTTCATAGGCTTCTTGAACACCGCATGTTGGGCGATGGGTTTCTCGTTGCGTAAGGAACAATGGTTTGGTACTCTTGAAACGATCTTCGTCGCACCGGTCCCGCGTTGGGTTTATGTGGCTGGGATGGCTCTCCATTCAACATGCCACCAGGGGTTGATAATGCTCATTCAAGCGGTGGTGATCGCTACTTTCTTCGCAATCGTCCTTCACATGAGCGGCATTTTCATGGCGCTGCTGATCGTTCTGCTGATGTTGCTTGGTTTGTACGGGCTGGGCATTATTGTCGCTGGTTTGACGATCGCACTCAAACAGTGGTGGGTCGTTTCAGAAGCGCTCTCGACGCTCATCGTCGTCGTAACCCCGATCGCGTATCCGCTTGCGGTATTACCGTTTGTATTGCGTAAGATATCGATGTTCCTACCGACCACTTATGGCATCATCGGGGTCCGGCATCTCCTGCTGGGCGAGGAACTTGTTATTGGCCTGCCGGCGATCTTCTTGCGTCTCTTCGTGATATTAGTTGTTTGGTTGACATTCGGGATGATCGTATTTCTGGTCATGGACCGGTATGGCCGTAAGAAAGGTTCACTTTCCATATATTAAGAGGAGGAGAAGATGAATAGCATTGTCACGATAGAATTTGTGCTATACCTGGCATTGATCATGGGGATTGGACTGTATTTTGCCAGGAAGAAGATGACCCAGGCTGATTTTCACCTCGGCGGTAAGAAGATTCCCGGCTGGGCACTTGCTCTTTCGGAAAGAGCGACCGGCGAATCGGCCTGGTGTCTGCTCGGGTTAACTGGTTTTGCATTTGCCGCCGGCCTTTCATCGGTGTGGATCGCTGTCGGGTGTGTGGCAGGTATCACTGTTTCCTGGCTCTGGCTGGCAAAAGAATTCAGACGGGAACGCGATAAATACGATACCCTGACGCTGCCCGATTACCTGGCTACGAAATATGCAAGTAGGGGTAAATTCATAAGATGGTTCTCCAGTATCATCATCATTTTCTTCTTTGTCCTCTATGTGGCGGCACAGTTCAGCGGCGGCGGTAAGACGTTGAACATCACATTCGGCATTCCGGTCACATGGGGGATCATTATTTCTGCGGTCGTTGTTATTCTATATGCGATGGCAGGGGGTTTCTTGTCTGTGGTCTGGACCGATGTAGTACAGGCTATTCTGATGATCATAACACTGGTAGTAACACCCATCGTGGCGCTCATTGCCATTGCGCAGAGTAATATATCAATCCCCGGAGCTCTGACTGTTGCCGGAGGTGGTTTGGATTCCTGGACCGGCGGTGCGGTCGGATTTGCCGCGGGGACCTTAATATTCAACAATTTTTCCTGGTTCTTCGGGTATTTGGGCGGACAGCCGCAGCTCGATGCACGCTGGATGGCAATGCGATCTGACCGGGATGTCAAGATCGGCGCGGCAGTTGCGATCACCTGGACACTACTTGCTTATGCCGGAGCGATCACACTTGGTATTGCGGCGATTGCGCTTTTCGGCGCGGGCGTGGTCTCTGATCCTGAACAGATCCTTCCGTTTATGCTATTGAAACTCATGCCTCCCTGGCTTGCGGGTATTCTCCTCGCCGGTGCGGTTGCGGCAATGATGTCGACTGCGGATTCGCAGTTATTGATTGCGACATCATCGATCAGCGAAGACATCGTGCACAAAGCATTGCGCAGGGACTTTGACGATCGGAAGCTGGTTATGATCTCACGTATTACGATCCTTGTCGTCGGATTGATCGCACTCGTCATGGCATTTACTTCAAAGAGTCTGATCTACACTATAGTCAGCTGGGCCTGGGCAGGTATCGGATGTTCTTTTGCCCCGGCCGTCATTCTATCGTTCTTCTGGAAGAAATTCAACTCGCGTGGCGTTATTGCTTCGCTCGTCTCGGGTTTTGTTACGACCATTATCTGGATGACCACGGGTCTCGATTCTATCTTCACCGCACGAGCCGCAACATTTATTATCGCCTTTGTTTGTGCTGTGGTCGTTACTCTCTGGAAATCAGACAGAGACTAACAGCGCACGCTATTTTGTATACCGGAATTCCCTGCCTATTGATATATAGTAATTAACGCGAGCTCCGATAAAATTTTCTTCATCGGTTTCGCCAATTCCCATAACGACGGTGAACGGACCGATCGGTGTATTGGTTCTGACGCCAATGCCTGCACCCCAGTGAAGTTCTGATGCCGGGTTCTCGTTCCGGATAAGATCATCAAGACGTTCAAATGTAGCGACGTTGGAAACCAACTGCAAATATACTGGGTAATCTTTCTGGTCCAGCAGGTTGAGTATCCTGTATTCAAGACCGAGATGCAAGATGGTACGGTTCTTGGTCGTGAAGAATCCATTTTCGTATCCGGTGAGATTACTGCCGCCTGTATGATAATAGTAATCCCATGCCGGATCGCCGTGAGAGAATCCCAGGTTCAATCCCGGATTGATCAATACACGTGAGGACAATGGTATATAGTGATCAAATGAAAAATCGATCCGGATGAAATCAGAGGAAGCTTTTAACCTTTCTGTAGAATATATGATTTCTGTTTTATATGATGAACCTTTATTGGGCAAATGCAGATCGTCGTAAGTGTTGTACTCCATCCGGAAAGTTGGTCCAACTATCCATTCATTCTCTGGTATCGAATCGAAGACCGGTATTTGTGGCAATCTGTGAATCGCTTCCCGTGCCGTAATGCCGAAGTTGAAAAAAGCATTGCGTCCGAGTATATACCCTGCCTCAATCAACGCTCCATGGTAGGTTGTAGTATAAGCTGTCAACCAGGTATTATTCTCGAAAAAAGGTCTATCTATGGATCCCCGGAAGATATCGATCCGGTAGCCCATCGGGACGGCGAATAGCCGGGTGCCTGTTAATCCGAGTCTTACGGCACGTGGATTGCCGAGATTGAGCGCGCCGCGTATGCTCGCTCCGGTTCCCCATAGGTTGCTTTGTCCACCCTCAATGCCAAGGATGAGATTGTCGCTGTTGTCATATCGAACACCCAGTGCGTAGAATCCATATTCAGACTCTTTGGTTTGGTAGATAACTTCAACCGAATCTTCGCCGTGAAATATCAGTCTGTAATTTATGTCCGAGAACAAACCTGTGTTGTATAGCGAGATCATATCTCTGTGCAGCAATTGAAAATCGAGTTTCATGCCTTTCTTCGTCCTCACGAGATGGCTTATAGTCGAAGAACCGGTGACTTCAAGACCTTCAAATCGAATACCGCTTACGAAAGGCAAGGGACGACGCGTTATCCCGTTGGGCTTTACATATGCCTTTCTACCATTCAACTTAGCTCTTATCTCAGGTAATGCAGCTTCCGCTGCTTTTTCGCCGGCCGCGATCAGTTCACGGGCACGGTTGAAGTCCGATGACATGAAAGGATCGACATTCGGTTCAATAACAATATCCGTAAGCTGCAATTGTGCACGGTAATCGCAGA
Organism: candidate division WOR-3 bacterium; assembly: GCA_029858255.1. Taxonomy (NCBI): domain Bacteria; kingdom Pseudomonadati; phylum Caldifarciminota; species Caldifarciminota bacterium. The sequence goes on from JAOUFJ010000006.1 coordinate 22,492, forward strand.
TATTTATTAGATCCATTGTGCGTGAAATTACGTCTATCAAACCTTCGTTGTTCGATCTTTGTTTGTTACGGATAGTTGTACTTGCTATGATCAGATCGGGCTCGAATTCAAGCAGAGGCTGAACCGGAAGAAACTGCTGGACACCGCCATCAATGAGCTCAAGTGTATCAATCGTCTCCGGAGAGAATACTCCGGGAATAGCTATACTTGCTCTTATTGCCTGTTCGAGTCGTCCATTCTTCATGGTGATAAGATCGCCGCTTGTGAGATCGACTGCTATTGCCCGATAAGGGATGGGAAGGCTGTCAAAATCGTAGTAAGTGTCGAATTCGATTTCTGACAATAGATTCATTAGCAAGAATTCGACGTTTTGAAGCGATATCAAACCGGACGGAAGGGTTGGAACGAATTTCTTGTGTCCTAATACAAGGATATATCGTTGGTTCTGCTGGCGTTCAGGTAGATAAAGCGCACCAAATGGAACGCTCGAGCTGAAGAGTTTGGAAAAATCTGCGTTGACAGCAATACTCTCTATTTCTGCTGCGGTGTATCCGGCTGCGTACACACCGCCCACGAGTGAGCCCATACTGTTTCCAACAATACAGCATGGGTGAATGCCCTCGCGCTCCAGTACCTTTAGCACACCGATGTGTGCAAATCCAAGCGCAGCACCGCCCGATAGGGCATATCCGATACGGACCTGCGATGTATCACCATCCTTAGTGTCAGGGGAAGGAACGAGGCTAACAAAGAACGCTGTAATGATAAATATCGATATCATCTTATACTGAGCGCAGTCAAACGCAATGGCTTATATTCAGATGTATGCTTATACCGTTATCAGTTCTGCCCGCAGCATTTCTTGAATTTCTTTCCACTGCCGCAAGGGCAGGGGTCGTTGCGGCCTATTTTTGCCTCAGTTTTCGCTTTTTGTGCTGTTTTGCCTTTGCCTGTTTTCTTCGGAGCAACCGGGCTTTTTGATTTCCTGGATTGTGTCCGAGCGGGCAGTGCTTTTTGGAAGGCCTTGTTTTCCTTCTTGATCATTCCATTGAGTTGTTCGCCGTTCTTTATGTGTCCGGTGTCATCGAGAAAACCAATAAAGTCTATCAATATGTCAGATACATGCTCTTTCACTTGTGAGGACAAGGTAAGTTTGCTGGGGGCGTAAACGAGCATGAAGTGCTGGATGTGATTTTCGTGCAGTTCTCTCAGTTCCTTTCTTTCCTCGAAGAAGAGGTAATCGAGCAGGCTCTTGGTCAGGTATTCTGCAGCGTCTTTATATGACTTTGTTTTTGCCTTGAATGCTTTTGACTCAAGAAACCCGCGACTCAATGCATTGGTTGTATGTACCAGTCTTTTTTCCCGCTTCCGTTCCTCTGCGCTTTTTTTCTGAATGTCTGCTAATGCCATACGTTCATTATACGCGGGTTTGTTGCGTTGTCAATCCTGGAGACACGCCTCCGGCTGAAGAAATTTAGCTTCGCTCCTGCAGACACGCTTACGCTGAAGCATAATTTAAAGACAGAAATTAGGAGGTTAAGAGGATGAGAACTTGAGAAACGAAAGTAACGGTATTAACGAGAATAACGAAATTAACGAACGTAACGTCTCTTAGTAAATTCGAAATACCGTCACCGTATTATCCCCAACCACTCTCCCAAGAGGAATTGCAGCCTGCCGATGAGCAGGCTTATACGAGCCATGACCGTATAGCCGAAAGAAGCGCCGAATCCGAGCATGATGAATATAATACCGAGATTCGCCACCGGTTTGATTATGCCCTTGCGTTCCCTCGAGAAAAAGAAGTAGACCAAAGTTGATATGACACCGATCAGTATTACTACAGCCCAGAGGCCTGTGTCCCATTTTGCGAATGCATCACGTACCAGCAAGGTTCCTCGTGTTTGTCCCAGGATGTCTCTCTGGAAGTAAGCAGGAATTGCCACGCCAGAACCCCATCCCAAAACGAATGCGATAGGCAGCCGTATCAGATGATTGAATCTGGGGACAAATCGAGCGAAGTAACATAGTGCAAAGAGGAGCGGTACGATATAAAGCAGGTTACCCTGGATGAACAGTGGTTCGATAAGATTTGGCCGTATTTGATTATGCCAGGTCAGGGCTACAAGATATCCTGCAGAGACGCCGACGAACAAATGTTCGGCAAAGCGGTAGAGTATATTATCACGGTATAGAAATGAAAATATGCAGAGGGTCAGGAAAGCAGCAAGCCAAACCCAGGGATCTGGTGATATATTCATTTCTTCCTCCTGAGGTAGAAATACCCAACATTTCCAAGAATAATAAAGATCATGATCAATAGATGACCGAGTGACTGTGCGTCCATACCTTGTGAAGCCTTGAATGTTCCTTTTGCATATCCCTTTCTTTGTACGAGATTTTCATATTCAGACGCGCCCTTCATTCCTGCGAGGAGCCCGGTGACCTGTCCGGTTTCTACATAAGGATAAACGTCAGCTGCGGATACCGCTGTTACTCCAACTCCGAGGCGCGCACCGTACCTTGATTGGGCAAAGAGTAACCACTGTCGCCATCCAGGATCGCCCGTTGACAGTGTGACGATCATACTTACGTCCCTGTAATTCTTTACCGAACGCATCATTGGCAGCGAATCAAGGGGAGTGCCGTAGTAATCGACAGGGAACACCGCTTTAATGTTTTCGCCCATTCCCAGGAGTACTGCTGCAACACCGAACTTGTAGCCCAGAAAGGCAAAGTCGACACCATATTGCTTGCTGAAATCGTTAGAGAGTTCTTCCAGTCCCATTTCCACCATGCCGGTACCCTGCGGCCAGAGCGCCATGAGAATCACCCTTACGTTCTTCGAAAAGCATTGACGCGATATTGCCAGAAACATTGGGTAGAGCTCAGGGAGTGACTGTGGATCAAAATCACATGATATCAGAACGGGTTTTGATTCGCTGTCGAGTGCCTCGATCGCTTCGAAGAGTTTTTTGCTTTGAGGCATGACATTCACGGGTATTCCTATCGGTATGACAAGAGGTATAGCCACAGCGAGCGCAATAGTGAGAAAGATAATGCGTCGGGGTATTTTTGTTAAAGACTCGAGAAATTTCATTTCGAACCTCCTCCGAGCCATGAGCGTTCGATACCGAGGATGATCTTGAGTGCAGTTGAGATACTGCCAAAGGCAACACCGAAAATTATTCCGCGTTTTGCCGCTGTGTTAGGTACGCTCAAAAGCCATTCAGCGAATTCGGGGAGTCTCGGTGTGATATAATATCCGAACGGGACCATGCCGAGCATTACCACGAAGGCAGCCACGAGCAGTATCGTCGCTTCTGTTGTTCGGGCGCGGAACGCACGGTATGCTGCCGACGCCATGTAGAATGCGAGAATGGCGTACATCGAAGCGCCCAGCGGTAAGATAATGTACGTCCACAGGGTCATGAATAAACTTCCTCTTTGTATACCCCAGAAGATCCCCAGTGTGGCCATTACCGCTAGTCCAGCCAGAGTAACATAACTGAAATACCAACTTTCCTTTTTCCTCCTGATGCGATTTGTGTGGTGGTCGATGATACTCCCGATCCCGAGAACCCAGGCAAACCCGACGATCGCGATGTACCAGCGTGTTGTGTGATCATAGAATTGAGTGCTGATAGAGTGCGGTACGAAGAACTGAATGATCATTGCAAGCCCGAGGAACATACATATTATTAGTGGCATTTTCTTATTCATCTTATCCTCCTACGTCAAATGCTGAATAGATCGCGAATCCACGGCAGGCCAAGTAATATAAGGGCCGAGCCAGCGAGCAGGATACCCAGGATGATCATTTTGCCCCAGTCCTGGCCTTTTATCGATCCCATGAGTAATGGTTCCTTTGATAGATATGCCGACGCCGCGTATAGTTCCTCGCCGATCAGGGTATAGTCACATGCAGTGATGAAGAATGGTAGTTGGAAGACGGAATCGGTTCCGGCGATCTGGATCGCTCCCGTTGCTGCGCCGGTTTCTGCGAGCACTAAAGATTCGGCCCAGAAATATCCAAGGAAGAGATTCGTTGCAGGTTTTTCCCTCACCATCGTACCGCAGACTGCTGCCGTGTACGCCCACTGGTTTTCGGTCAGGAAGTACACATTGTCTGGATTGAAGGCATCCGGTCTGCCCGCATCGGTATAGGCTTCTTTCACTATCTCGCGGGCAACGACGTAGACAACCGGACTTCGGTTGGGCACGAGTAATGTCGTGTTGTATTCGGCTGTTTTCTTGGCGACGAGGGATAGTATGTTCAGTGAGGCAAGGGTTGCGATATCGTCGATCGTAGAAAGGCCAGGAACGTATAGAATGGGTTTACCCATTTCCGTTGCCCTGCCTACCGCGTCTTCCAACGCTTCGAGCCCGGCCAGTTTTCGTATGAAGAGATTTTTCCCCTTACGTGCGCTGTAGATGAACCAGAATAGTAGTATCGCATATATAATGAACCCGATGAGCACATTGGTCCGGTCTGTATTGAACCATTGCTGATAGCTCATTGCGTATTCCGATATTTCAGACTGCGCGATAGCGTCTCCATCTTTGATGGCAAGTATTTGGTAGCGGTAGGGGATACCATCCTCTGTTTGTGAATCAAGATATTCCTGCTCGAGTCGGTTCAGGCTGGCGACTTTTTCGAGTTCCTCGTCCTGTTCAGCGCGCCAGACTTCATAAGCATCGATCGACATGTCTCCGATGTATGGTTCCCAGGAAACGAGGATCCTGCCACCATCATCGTTAGGATTGTCCCTCGCATGCGGTACACCTATTTCCCCGAATAGCGATACTGCAATGATGAGTATTATTCCCATCACTTCCTCCTCACGTGATTGTTGTTGCTATATCATTAAAAATATTGGAAGTATTCCGCGTGTTTGGATTTCTTGATCACTCGGGATGATATGAAATCGCAAACTATTTGGTGAGTGTAAGATATGATATTAGAAGGGATGCGATGACCGCTGTGATTTCAAGATAGTCCTGCCAGAATTTGAAAACCTTTCGCGGCACAAAGACTACATCGCCCTCCTCGATCAGCGGATCACTGTCTACGTCGATCTTTTTGTTATCCCTCTTCACGTATGCGCTTCCCATACTTGCGTCGCCGAGGGGCCCGCCTGCGATGCCGATATAATCAGTTGCTCGCAAGTTGGGTTGGAACGGAAAAGATCCGGGGGTGACAACTTGGCCCTGCACGTAGACCACGGAATTCACGGATGGAACAACCAGAACATCGCCGGTTTTCAATCTTATGTTCTGTTGGCTGCTCGTATCGACAAGAACGTCTGAAAGATTGATGTAGAGTTTATCTTCGTTTCTTTCGATATATGTATGAATTGGGTCAGCCCAGGGTGTAAGACCACCTGCTTTCAGTACTAGATCGGCGACACGTTCGCCTTCCAGGAGCTCATACAACCCCTCGCTTGATTTTTCTCTCGCCGCAGTGAGTTCTGCTACGCGTAATTCGTACTCCCTCTTCCCGAAAACCGCACCCTTCACGACCACTGATTGTTCCATTTTTGGGATTATCACCACGTCTCCGTCTTGAACGAACGGATTCGAGAGTGCATCACCAGTTTTTTCGAATTCTGTGAGATTCACTTTAGCATATAGGCGCCCTTGTCTTCTCAGTTCAATTTTTGCTCTCGAACCGATTGCATTGATGCCGCCAGCGTCATCGATGACCCTTGAGGCCCGGTAGATTGGTAACGCCCGGACGACGCCCGGGTTAGTCACTTCGCCGACCACCAGTACATCAAAGGTGCGCATGCCGATCAGGGTGAGATCCAACCTGAAATTCCTGAGGTATCTGGAGAACGCCCTGGCTACCGAGTCCTTGGCAGCCTTCAGAGTCAATCCGTAGACGGGGATAGCCGCGACTACATCATATTGAGGTATGTAGGACCCATCCATGGTTGGGAGTGAAGCCACAGGTGTATTCAGGGTCATCTTTCCCTCGAAGGTGACACCTGTGATATAGGAATAGTTGGTCGCGCCGGTGATCGTCACAAGCAGTGAGTCACCGGGCATGAGCATGTATTCTTCATCAGATACGACCGGTTTTGGAAATGTTGCTTCCTGGTTTACATCAGATGTTCCTTGTGTTTCGGTTGCATTCGATTGTAGGGCGATGGCAATCAAAACAATGACCAGCAGCGAGAATTTTTTCATGGTTAAATTATACAAAAATCACCGAACCTGTCAACATAAAAAATGCCATGTTCATGCGCCGTAAACATCTGCTTGACGCGCCATGATATCGAGCTATAATCTGTAATAATACTCTAAGAGAAAGGAGGCATATGAGCAAATTACTACTGATTTTGACTCCCCTAATTCTATATGCAGGTACTGTAGGTAAGATAGCTGGTCGCGTACTCGACGGCGAGACAAATGAACCTTTGATTGCGGTCGACGTCTATATTGAGGCCCTCGGTGCGGGTGGTGCCACGGATTTGGAGGGGTACTACTTCATCCTGAATGTTCCTCCTGGTAGTTACGAAGTAGAGGCATCGATGATCGGCTATCGTGCTGAGATAAAAAAGTCGGTAGCGGTTTTTTCTGACCGTACCACTTATGTAGATTTCAAACTCGACCCCACGGTTATTGAACTTGAGACACCTGTGGTCGTTGTGGCAAAGAAACCGGTTATTGAGATAGACATGACCTCGAAAGAGACCCGTATTACACGGGAACAGTTCGACATTACCCCGGTCGAAAAACCTTCAGAAGCCCTGGCTCTCCAGGGCGGGGTAACCACTGACGCGGCTGGCGATCTCCACGTGCGCGGTGGCCGCAGCGGCGAACTGGCATACTATATTGAGGGGATCGAGGTTTCAAACGCCCTGTTGGGCAGTGCCCCGGTCCTCAACAAGAATCTCATCTCCGAAATGTCCCTTCTCTCAGGTACTTTCAATGCTGAGTACGGAAACATAATGAGCGGCGTTGTCAACATCATTACACCGGAAGGTGGTAGAGAGATATCAACAAATTTAGAGTACACTTCTTTTTTGATCAACTCGTCGCCGTATCGTAAGAAGGATTGGATCAACGATATCGATTCTTCTTACTATGACGCGCATCGCACTTTTGACTCCGTCTCGCAGGAGTGGATCTCGGATTACGAGGTGCCTGATTTGATGGATTCCAAGGATTTGCATTTTCTCGGTGAGATAAATGGAAGTATCGAAGGGCCGGTTCCCGGTGACCGTTCGACGCGCTTTTTCATCGCCGGCAATTATGCGAATCAGGAGTCCTATCTTCCTTTTGGCTACGATCTGACCCGGTCGGTCAATGGCAAGCTGACACGGAGATTCGGTCCCAATTTTAAAGTACTTATCGACGCGCAGTACATCGATGATGAATCGCAGCGCTACAGCCACTTATACAAGTATTTGTATGATAACTATCTGGTGAGTCGAGAAAAGAGTATGCGTGGTATCATTGGGTTGAATCATTCACCGGCAAACAATTTCTTCTACAACGTGCGTGTTGGGTATATAGAAGACAGATTCGATACAAAGGTGCCATCGGATAGTTTAGACATATTTGGCTCCATCGAAGAGCCGGTCAGTGATAATTACTCTGAATTCTACATCTCGGGTTACCCGCAATTCCGTCAGGAAGTGAAAACCAAACAGTACATTGCGAAAGCCGACTTCAACTGGCAGCTGGGCAAAATGCACAGCCTGAAATTTGGCGGAGAACAAAGCTTCTACGTTTTTGAACTGGCGAACCGGCAGCAATTGTTCCCGCGGACGCCGATCATATATCAGCAGTATGAGCAGAAACCACGTGATGCGGCAATCTTCGTCCAGGATAAGATCGAGCACAAGTATCTCGTGGTAAATGCTGGCTTGCGTTTTGACTACAGCTACCCGAATGCTGATATGTGGGAGGATATAGAGGACCCTACATCTGATGTCACCGATGTGAAACCGCAGTACCAGGTTTCTCCAAGGCTGGGCCTTTCTCATCCTATAACCGATGATGCGATGCTTCATTTCGCTTACGGCCATTTCTTCCAGATGCCGCCTTATGAGATCATGTATTTTAACAGCAGCTACGTGGCCAACCCCGAGGACATCCCGCGGTACGGATTGGTCGGTAACCCGCGCATATTGCCCCAGCGTGCGACCGCGTATGAGGTTGGCATAAAGTATGCGATCCTGGATATCTACGGCGTCGATGTTACACTTTTCCTGAAGGATATCAAGAACCTGCTTTCGACGACCGAAGTGCGTACGTTTCCGTACAATTACATAATCTACACGAACGATGATTTCGGGAGCGTGCAGGGGATCGATGTTACGTTGCAGAGGGAACTCGTATCCAATATCGGCTTTAGCATTAACTACACTTATCAAGTGGCGCGCGGTAACCGCTCGTTCGCGATGCAGGGTTTCTATGATGTCTACACTGGTCTGCCCGAGCGCATAAAGGAATACTTCCTTGATTTTGACCGCCGACACACGCTCGCGTCAACGTTCCAATTTCTCCTGACAGAGCGGGGCGGTATCGGTGTCAATTTCAGGATTGCGAGTGGATTACCTTACACACCTTATATCAGTGAAGGCGTAGTCGTTGAAGAGAATTCCGCACGCATGGCCTGGTCGTATTCGCTGGACATCCTTCTTCATCAGGGTATTCAGGTTGGCGGCGCACTGCTTGAGTTCTTCGTCAGCGCCACGAATCTGACCGATGCAAAGAATCCTCTTTACGTCTATTCACGCAGCGGTGAGCCGTGGGTGACTGGCGAGGAAGCAGGTGGACTAATGGGCTCGCAAGACTATATCATCGATCCTTCGAACGTCGGACCAAGAAGAACGATCAAAGCCGGTCTGAGAACAAAACTGTGAACAAGGAGTCTGTATGTTATTAATTCTATTTTTGTTTTTCTACCCCGAGGCCGATAAGGCAGTCGGTATTTCGGACAAAGGTGAATTATCCAACGTCACTTCCAACTTCGGATTGATCGCGAATTTGCATTATTTCACGCCAGCCTTCCACTGGCCGAATTCGGCACCTTTTCAACATCAATACAGTCCCGGATGCGGAATCTTTGCCGCGAGGAACGATACGGTTATCGAATCTTTCCTGAGTCTGGCAACTCCGGAATGGGCGCCGTTGGAGGGTTCATACGGAACGTTCTATTCAGGTACAGTGACGACCCCCGACGGCACGCCAGTCATCGCCACATCGGATGACATGGAGACGTGGCCGTTGATAGGAGGAGTACCTACATGGCCGGGACCGTGGCGCAAGGATACCACAGGGCAGCAGGTGCCTGGCGAATTTACTTCGGACCAGGATCTTTTCTGTATCTTCAACGACCAGTCTGTCTTGGGGTTGCAGGTGAATCAATCCACTTATTCTTACGGCCGTAACTACGCCCAGGATTTTATCTTCTACGATTTTAAAATCTACAATACAAACGGTACATCGATCGATGATATCTATTTTGGTTTCCGGGGGAATTTCAGGTGCGACTATGACATGCAGGACTATGTCGGACTCTACCGTGACTCTGCCGTGACATTCGTTTATCACTGGGATGCCGATGGTATACCGCAGGATCCCTGGGAATCGGTGGGTATGATCGGCGTGGCATTTCTTAATCAGCAGATCGACAATTTCCATTACTATCGCAAAGAGGATGAGCCGAGTGATGATTTCCGTCTGTTCCCGATAATAGCATCTGACCCCAGTAATCCTAATATCGATCCCAGCCTTTACTTCCATGGTTCGAATGTTTATATTGATGACCCATCGTTCGTGCAATCCCTGCCACCTGAATCGACAAGCGCATACAATTACATGGTTTCAGCGGGACCCAGAACGATCATGCCTGATGATACGCTTCAATTTACGATTGCAGTCATCTGTGGTGAGGATTCGGCAGACTTGTTCGAAAATCTCGAGACGGCGCTCATGATGGCCGACAACTACTTTCTGGGTAGTGGTGCACCAGCAGCACCGACAGTGCAGGCAGTGGCTGACTACAGGAAGATCACGTTATTCTGGGATGCGCAACCCTCCGAATCATCGACCGACATACTGACCGGTAAACAGGATTTCGAAGGTTACAAGATATACCGAAGCGAAGATCTGGGTATTAGTTGGGGAGACGAGATTACCGATCATACAGGGTCTTTGGTCGGGTATGTCCCGCTCGCTCAATTCGACCTTATCGACGGCATCGAGGGAGTAGACCCGGCTTTCCCGTATCAGTCCCTGGGTCGTGAGACAGGATTGGCGCATACCTTCGTCGATACTACGGTCTATAATGGTATCGAATACTGGTACTGTGTCGCTGCATATGATCAGGGCAATCAGGTTCCTGATTCTCTCGAACCGTCCTATGAGAATTCCAAAGGACGTCCCAGCGCAGCCAATGTTGTTTCGGCTGTTGCCGCGACAATGCCATCTGGCTATGTCCCGGCCTACATCGAGGGCGGTGATACGCTCGCTCCTATCGGTGGCAGCTGTGACGGATCGGCGTTGGTGAGAGTCATTGACCCCGCTCAGATCCTACCTCATACCTACCGGATAACCTTTTCGGTTGATTCTGTATACCACCCGGCAGAAACGACATGGGTCGACACTACTATGTTCACTCTTTTCGACGTGACCGATCAGGAGACCCTCCTGAGCAAATACGAAATTTCCGATAACTCACTCGATAACATTCCTGTAGTCGATGGTTTCAGACTCATCCTTGCGAATTCAGAGAAGACCGTGTCAATGGATTGGACTCAAACCTCAGCCACGCCAAGCACTTTCGAGTGGTGGGTTTGGTCTGAGCCTTATAGCCCTATGGTTGGCCCGTCCTATATTTATGGTAATCCAAACTTCCGTGTTGTCGTGGACCATGATGCGCACTCTGTATTCGGCATTGAAGACGGTTTTGGCGGCGATACCCTGACGATCGAGATGCCATTACGGGTATACGATATAACCGACGAGTTGAACCCGGTCGACGTCAGCGAGTACTGCTGGCTGCTCGATTATGCATACTCTGACGTCTTCTCACCGCAGATCGAATCATTGTATTTCGGTCCGGAAGGATGGGACCTCATTCCGGGCGGGGCTGGTTATAACGGCACGGCTGCCGGGCAAACTGCCGGGTTCTATGATCAGCTCGGGCTGTGGAATGGCGACGCGTCAACGGCAACGGCTGTTGTCTACTTTGGTACTCAAAACGGCGACAGCAGCGCAATTCCGCCGGTGGATGGTGATGAATTTACGGTGAAGCTCCTGGCTCCTTTTTCCGATTCAATATCATATGAGTTCAGTGCCGTGCCATACGCGATCAACGCCGCGCAGGTACGCCTGGATAGTGTCAGGGTCGTGCCCAACCCCTACATACTTGCATCGAAATTCGAGAGCACGCCATATGACCGCCGGTTGATGTTCACGCACCTGCCTGAGGAGTGTAAAATAATGATATACAACGTTGCTGGAGAGCACATCAACACAATAGAGCACAACAATAATCTGGGCTACGAGTACTGGGATTTACGCACGAAATTCGGTGTGGAAGTGGCATATGGAATGTACATATTCGTGGTTAGAGCGGATGGCAATGTCAAGGCAGAAGGCAAATTCGTAATAATCAAATAGGAGGAGTCATGGTGAAAATGATAACACGCATAATGAAAATGGTTGCCCTTGTGGTCATGATATCCCTTTCCCTGGGTTTCTGTTTCACTAAGGTTGGTACTACAGCGGCACCTTTCCTGAAGATCGAGTATGGTGCGCGGCCTGTGGCGATGGGCGGTGCATTCGTGGCTTTGGCTAATGATCCATCCGGGATATACTACAATCCTGCCGGCATTGCTGAGATCAAGACTGCTCACTTCATGGGTGGCTATACTGTATGGTTTGCCGATCTGAAATACAACTATGCCACGTTCATATTGCCGACTCAAAGGATGAACTTTGCCCTCTGGGGTTCTTTCCTATATTCTGATGAAATTGAGGTTACTACAGTAGAGAATCCTGAGGGTACTGGGCAGGAATTCAGTTATGTAGACGGTCTGCTCGGTATTACGGTGTCAGCATTTCTGTCAGACCGGCTTTCAATTGGGATCTCAGGCAAGTATATCCAGCAGAAGTTGTTCAATGAAAGCGCTTCAACATTTGCCCTGGATGTTGGTTCAATACTGCGTACACCTTTGAAAGGTGCACGACTGGGAATGTGTCTGGCGAACTACGGCGGGCGGATGCAGCTGTTCGGTAACGATCTTATCGTGCAGACAGATCCCTGGCCTGAATATACGGGTAACCCGGAAGTCGAAGCGAGGCTTACAACAGAATCATTTCCGCTGCCGCTCGCCTTCAAACTGGGTATTGCAGTCGACCTTTTTGGTCCTGGGGAGGCGTTCGCAAATAGTGAAGTTCACCGGGTGACGCTGGCAGTGGATGGAATACATCCAAACGATGGCGAAGAGAAATTACAGTTCGGCATAGAGTATGGTCTCTATAACACGCTCTTTCTCCGCGGTGGGTACAAGGTCAATTATGATACCCAGAAATACACCGCGGGTGCGGGCATGAAGTTCAGTATCGGACAGCGAACCTTCGCATTCGATTATGCCTACGTTGATATGGATGTGCTGGAAGCCACACATCGTTTTTCACTTTTTATCGGGTTCTGACACTGTGAAACGGTGAAAATGAGAAGCGGAGGCCCGGAGAACATGCTTACTATATGACAACCACGATTATGACAATATTGATGAATTGTCGGTTCCTAAATCTGACTATCGAATGACCTGGATCCGGCCTACGCTTTCTGTTATTTGTATTTTGGGTTTGTTTAGGATTTCGTGTTCAGTTATTAGTGGAAGGAGGTTGCATGGATAGAAGAAGTTTTCTGAAAACGATTGGATTTTTGGCACCGGTCGTCGTTTTCTTTGGTAAAATACCACGGTTGCTGTGGGCCGGGAAGCTGGAGCGCGGCAAAAAGAATTTCTGGCAGAACGGTGGGTTCACCCAGCCATCCGTAAATATTTCGGGATACGAGAAGGGTATCATAAAGGCGCGGATTGACAATGAATGGCACGATTTCAATATACGGAACGCCAGTAAGGATTTCGTCGAGTGGAATATGAGCAAGCGTATCGAGTTTCTCGAGCACATAAAGACAGGGCAGATGCCCGGATTTGGTGGTCCGCATTCCGGCGCGGTCGCCACCTATGGGCTCGGCCGCCTCGATTCGGAGTTCACGCTGAATAACGCGATCAAGGGTATTGGTCTGGCGCCGAAAGATGAGAACATCGATACTGCGATCGAGCGATTGCGCGACACTTACGAGAGTTCAATGAAGGAAAAGATGGATGTGCTAAAATCATTCTATGAAGACCCCGATTTCATCGATTGGCGCAAGCAGACATCACTCGAGTTGTATGCTACACCCGATTTCGAGACCCATACCTTTCTCAATGTCATGGATAATCCGATCGCGACCCTGGTCTTTCTTGATATTCCTTCGATTGAGCTGAGGACCATCGCACGAATCGTACATCCGGATGACAAGAATGCATTGCCGTCGGAAAAGAAACTGCTCGAGTTCGTTAACCTGGCCCACTCGTATATGCACGGAGAATTCCCCCGCCTTTATCCGCTCCTGCTTTTCTACATCGTTGAGGAGTTCGATAACACGCCGGGACGCAAGCGCGGTATTAGAGTTGTGCCAGAAAGACCAAAAGAATAGACATGGACAGAAGGCGGATAATGGTTGGAGAAGGCGGAAAAGGGCAGTAATGATAAGTCGGACAAGCCTGAATAGCCCGCTTTTTGCCTTTTTGATCTTTTTTCAGCCTTCTTAAGATAGGGGAGGTATTATGAAGTTATTATGTACAGTCATGTTGTTGAGCAGCATGCTCTTCGGTCAAATACTTTATGAAGAGCATTTTACGGGTGGTGCCACTCAGCTGCAATGGGATCCCTGGGTTATATACACGACAATGGATGTGGTCAATGATCCCACCACTCCTGGCGGTGATTCGTGGATAGGCAGTGTTTCAAATGATTCTGCTCCGATCGCCGCTATGTACGCGGGCAGCTACGACCTCAACGATTATATCGCTGAGGCATGGATTTTTACCGAAGTCAGCCCGGCAATGGGATCATACAACGGGCTATGCGTGAGGATCGACACGGCGACCGGCGTGAATGCATTGTATCACCTGGTTTCAGATTTTGACAACAGCGCAAGGTTGATGTTGCGTCATATCACCGGTGCCACGCCTTCGATTATCAGGGAATGGACGTCCGGAGAGATCCCCGGAGGAATACCGGCCTCATCGTCCTGGCACAAGTTCAAGATAAAGATCGTAGCAGATTCGATCTGGGCATATTACGATGATGTCGAACTACCAGACTGTCCGTTCATCGACAATCGCGTGACAAAGGGCTTCTTCGGAATATATTTCTTCAATGCACTTGCTTTCAGTTCGACCAACTGTGATGATATCGTTGTAACCGGTCCGACCGGTATCAGTGAATATGGTTCCGAGTCAGTAAGTTCCTTCAGAGTCTATCCGAACCCTTTCCGCACCACGACAGCTATCAGATATCAGATACCAGATATCGGAAATCCGTCACTCATGATATATGATGCGGCAGGACGGCTAGTCAGGGATATTTCAAGTCAGGTATCTGTTATCGGTGATCAGGTATCGGTAAGCTGGGACGGTCGGGATGCCTCAGGTAATGCGGTTACGCCCGGTGTGTATTTTATTGCCGATGGTATTGGTAACGGACTTGAAAAAGTGATCAAACTGCCTTAGTCAGTATGTAAAAAAAAGGGGGCAGCTAGGCTGCCCCTTTTTTTTATTCGATCTTGACTATTTTTCGCGTGATGGCGTCCGTACCGATCTCCGCTCTTAGCAGATATATGCCGGTGGGCAGAGACATGCCGTTCATGTCTCTCATGCTCAGCAGCATGCTATTATTACCGGCATTAAACCTGCCACTGTAGATTGTATTGATTTTGCGTCCAAGACAATCGTAAAGAACCAGGTTGATGTGTTGTGCATCATCGAGTAGCAGGCTTAGGTTGATTTGGTCGCTCACCGGATTACTGACAGAAAGTTCGGTACCAGGAAGTGTATTGATAACGTTTTCTGCTATCTGTGTGCTGTGTCCGGTCGGTTTAAGAAAAGGATCACCGAGTAGTGTCATTCCATAATGCCAGCAAACTCTTTCAAGTGTTATGCCGATGGAATCGTAAATGCAGTCAAACCAATAACGGAATGCTTCGCCCATTGTTTTGTATTCACCCAACGGTCGGTAGAAGAATTGAAAGTCGAGCATGCTACCGGATTTGGTTGAACCGATCGCACCTATTCCATAGTCTTCGTTAAAGATGGCCTGACCGCCGCCATAGCCGGCTTGTGTGTAACGGCAGAAAGAGCACGCGAAGAAATTATAGAAGTTTGTTGGCGGGTTCTGGTTTATGTATTCATAGGCATAGTAATAATCATACTGGGAACCACTATTATAGGAGAATTGGTGTATGCTGGGTGATGAATGGGCAAATACCGAGACCCATGCCTGCAAGCTGTCGAGTCTTGTCCGGTATAACGATGCCCTGGTCGTTTCTGGATGCCAGTAATTTGTGGTATCAGGGAAAAGTAGTGATACGTCATTTGCCCACGTCGGAGCCCAGGGTACCCAGTCGTCATCAACAAAGACGAGCGCACGTTTCTGCAAATTCATCGAACCTTCGCGGTATCTTTTGTCCTTAGCGAAGTATTTTCTCAATACGAGCGTGTCGAGGCCAATACCGGTCGGGAGCAACCTTCCAACATATATTTCGAGGTTGGTGTTTCCAACATGTCCGTCGTATTTTCCGTTACCAGTGCTTATGGTATCGAGCCAGGTGCCGTCCAGATCCATGTAGAAAAGGTCCATGGGGAACTGGGCCAGACTTCCGCCGTAATCGTATACTTCAAACCATGCGACCGGCATGTTTCCAATCATCAGGACACCTTCGATCCCATCGGTGCTGTATATTTCTTGCAGAAAGGTCCGTAGCGTCTCGGGCGTGCCTCCTGAAGTCTGGTAGTCGAATACGGTGTAGCCCTCGGCGGTCAATGATTGTGCCAGTTGTTCGATCTCGGTTTCCAGATACTGGGCGATGGTTTGTTCCGTAAGAACGGCAACATTACCGAGACGGCCGTCACCCTGGTACACTCTGTTCAGTATGTAGTGGAATTGACTGTAAGGATGATCTTCCATCCATTCTTCATAAGTACCGGGCCTGCTGCCTGATGGATCTGCCCATTTGAGTATTGGAATGTCTTCTATGCCAGCACCAAATAACGAAGTCAGGCAAAACAATATTATCATGAGTCGAATCATTTATCCTCCATGAGAGATTATAGTAATGAATTCAGATAAGTCAATGAAGCAATGGCGGTGAGGTGGGTTCCTTGACTTGAAATTGAATAATGATATAATGATGAAAATGGACGAGTTGCTTGCGCAATTGAATTCTGAACAAAGTAAGGCCGTCAAGATCACCAAGGGGCCGATCTTGATACTGGCCGGAGCTGGCAGTGGGAAGACGAGAGTGATCACCTACCGGATTGCATATCTGATAAAGAACAAGAAAGTAGCCCCGAAGAACATACTTGCCATAACGTTCACGAACAAGGCAGCTGGTGAGATGCAATCGAGGATTCAGGCGCTCCTGGGAAGCGACCATGAAGTCTGGATAAGGACATTCCATTCGACATGCGCCAAGATCTTGCGGGGTGGAGCAGAGAGAATTGGTATCAAGAACAATTTTGTGATATATGATGAATACGATCAGCTCAGTGTCATAAAAGAGTGTCTGTCCGACCTTGAAATAGACGCAAAAGCTTTTTCACCGGCGTATGTTGCCGCGGTAATCAATAACACAAAAGAAAATCTGTCATCGGCCAGCACGATCGAGGATGATACACTGAGGCATATATACAATTTATATAATAAGAAATTGTCCGAATACAATGCGCTCGATTTTGATGATTTGATAATGAAGGTCGTGGAACTCTTCAAGATTGATGCAGACATCCTGGAATACTAT
The DNA here is from genome assembly GCA_029858255.1 of candidate division WOR-3 bacterium. Classification (NCBI taxonomy): domain Bacteria; kingdom Pseudomonadati; phylum Caldifarciminota; species Caldifarciminota bacterium. Next base: position 39,593 of record JAOUFJ010000006.1, read on the forward strand.
CAAAACAAATTCAAATACATCCTCGTTGATGAGTACCAGGACACCAATCGAGCGCAGTACGTGCTCACAAAAATGCTGGCAGATAAACACCGGAATCTCTGCGTCGTGGGGGATGACGACCAGTCAATTTATTCCTGGCGCGGTGCCGAGATCAGGAATATACTCGATTTCGAAGCAGATTTTCCAGATACGACCGTAATCAAGTTGCAGCAGAACTACCGTTCGACAAGGAGGATCCTCAAAGCTGCTTCTGCAGTGGTTAGTAATAATGAGTACCGTAAATCGAAAACCCTCTGGTGCGAAAACGAAACAGGGGAGAAGATCGTTTTTTTTGACGCCGATGATTCCTATACTGAAGCAGCCTATGTTGCGCGTAAGATAATGGAATTGAGATTGAGGGGTGTCAATCTCGGCGATATCGCGGTATTCTATCGGGTTAATTACCAGTCGAGGTTGTTTGAGGAGTGTTTCATAACATATCGCATTCCATATGAGGTAGTTGGATCTTTACGTTTCTATGAACGGGCTGAGATCAAGAACGTGCTTGCCTATCTTCGCGTCATAAATAATCCGCTCGATGCCGTGAGTTTGAGAAGGATAATAAATGTCCCGTCGCGTAAGATCGGTCATGAGACCATGGAGAAGATAATGGCTTACGGTGAAAAAAAGGGTATCAGCAGTTATGAAGTACTACACGAGATAGACAGTATCAAGAAGATAAATACGGGTACACGTAAGAGAATAAAGGACTTCACGAAAATGATGGATCGGTACATCAATGCACAGCAGCGAATGGACATCTATGAGTTGGCACTGCAGGTAGTCAAGGATAGCGGATATTTGACCAGTCTCAGTGAAGACAAGACCGAGCGCGATTACGTGCGGCGCAAAAATGTGGAAGAATTGCTCATTTCGATGAAGGAATACGTAAGGGAAAGACCGCAAGCAACTCTCAATGATTATCTCGAGGAAGTGTCATTACGCAGTGATATCGATGACTGGAACGATTCCACCGAACGGGTGAATTTGATGACCCTGCATAATGCCAAAGGACTGGAATTCGATGTCGTCTTCATTACGGGATTCGAGGATGGTCTGATCCCCCACTACAAATCACAGCAAGATCCAAGGCAATACGAGGAAGAGCGAAGGCTTTTGTATGTTGGCATTACACGGGCGCGTAAGTTGTTACACATGACCTATGCCCGACAGCGGGATATGTTCCGTGCCGGGCCGAGTTACACAGAGCTATCGCCGTTCTATGACGAAATTCCGCGTGATCTAATGTGTGCCGGATACGGTGTTGATTGAGATACCGTGGACATGATGGCCAAGGATACGATGGCGGAATACGTTGAATTTCGTAGGCTTTTTCCGATCACAGATAACTGCATATATTTCAATCACGCGGGAACCGGACCAATGTCTCTGCCTGCTCAACGTGCCGTCGAACAGTGCTTGGGTGTATACTCGAGCCAGGCGGAATTCGATACCGAGAGGTATTTTTCGATGATCCGGGAGGCACGTTCAACCGTGGCGCGTTTTATTAATGCAATACCAGAAGAAATAGCATTCACTCATAATACCTCCGAGGGTATATACATCGCTTTGTGTAATCTGCCATTCAGTGAGAATGATATGATACTGGTAATGGATGAAGTTTTTCCCGCTGTGAGATATGTCGTAGACCACAACCTACCACATGTCAAAAAGAAATATATCCCTTTCGCAGGGCAGGACCCCATTGCCGTTGTGGGATCAAATATGGACAAGAGGTTAAAGGCCGTTGTGGTAGATTATGTTCAATTCCTGAGCGGTGAAACGATCGACCTGCAGCGGCTTAGCGAGTTCACGAGCGAACGTGGCCTGTATCTTGTTGTCGACGGCATACAGGGAGTTGGTGCCATGAGTTTCGACGCGGCAGAGAGCAAGGTGGATTTTCTCGCATGTGGAAGTGCCAAATGGCTGTTCGGACCGAGCGGCGCAGGGTTTCTTTATGTGAACAAGCGAAACTTCGATAAATTGAGGTGCCAGCATACTGGCTGGCTTGGTGCTGGTTGGACTGGATTTGAAGACATCACGAGAAACCCTCCTTTATATGAAGATGCGAGAAAATATGAGATGGGTACAAGAAATGTAATTGGAATACAGGCATTATCTGAGAATATTAACATATTACTTCAATATGGTATGACTCAAGTCGAGGCGCGTATATTAAAACTTAAAAGCCTCCTGCGAGACTCCTTTGAAGATTTGGGATTGAGAATATTGACACCAGCCTCAGGTAAGCAGTCCGGCATCCTAACAGTTTGTCCACCGGTAGGAGTCGAGGGTCTCTATCATCGCCTGAAAGAGGCCGGGATGATCGTATCAATGCGCAATCAGAGCCTTCGGTTCTCACCCCATTTCTACAATAGCGAAGAAGAAGTGGAGCAGGTAGTTGAGACGATCGCTCAATACCGGGTTTGAACTTCAATAGTAGTGCTGCAACCCTCCTTAATGGATAATGATGATTTTCTCGCTCGTGACATCATTAGCAATGGATAGTACTGCGAAGTAGATTCCTGGCGCCAACCTTCTGCCCTTATCGTCATGGCCATCCCAATTTACTGATGTATGCAAGTCAATATGTGATGATAGCCCAGAAAAAGTTTTTACCAGACGTCCAGTAACATCGAAAATTCTCAGGTCGACTTCGCCACTCGCATACTGGTTTCTGTAATCATTTACGACGTATCGGATATCAGTTGAATACCTGAATGGATTTGGTCTGACATCGAGAATAAGTGGATAGATGTTACTACTGCTATATTCCTCAAGGAAGGTTATGGCTTCAATATTAATGTCATCAATGTAGAATCCTTCTGCAACATCTCCATCATAGTCACTCTTGAAGGCAATTCTTAGTTGGATTGTGTCGCCGCCCGCGTATTGCCCGAGTGGATATTGGTCTTTGAACCAATCACCCTGAATGGCGCGGCTGCTGTCCAGCGCACCGCCTGTACCGATGAAGTTCAACGTGTCCGAGCCATTTCCATGCACTATTATGACATAAATGCCGTCAGAACCATAAATCGGTACTTCAAACCAACGCATGAAGTTGAGTGTTGAATTATGGTCGACCATGAAAGGAATCGTTTGTATATAGCAATCCATATTATTGAGATAAAGACCATTTGATTCTTGGCCGCAATACCATGCGTGATCGGCTGAGAATGCTCGGCGCGTTGAGATATGCCATTGGTTGTTACTTCCGCCTGTTGTCCAGAGGCCGCTGCCCGATTCCATATCGTCAATGAATCCGGTTTCGCCAATGAGTAATACTATGTCTTGGTTAAAATTGTACGATTCTGTTGCCATATTGAATGACAATTGCGGGTGATGACCAGGTGGGCAGGAAGATGATACTGCGACATGGAACGGACCAACTGCACATGTTGTGTCCGGTGGAATTTCCCCAGCGCTGACGCTATCGGTAATAACGGTGACGTACGGGTCTGTCGAACTCAATGAGATCTGGGTTGTGTGAGCAAAACCATAGCCTGCGTTGGCGATACTAATGTTGATCTGGGCGGTGTCACCTGGCATGGTCGGGGCATTCGATACGGAAAAATCTGGTATGCTCAACTCCGGCGTACCCACCAAGATGCCGGGGTAGTGGGTTAGTGTCCTGCTTGCTTCTGTTATTTCGAGTTCAAAACTCAAGGTATGTGCATTTGTTGTATTACCAACGAGAATGGAAAAAGCATGGTCGAGGCATGTTGAGTCCTGCTGATTCAGTGTGCCTAGATACTCAATACTGTCCGAAATTATGACGTAAGGATCTTGCGAACGCAGCCGGAAATCCATATTGTTAGCCGTTGCGTTACCGGTATTCTTGATCAGCAGTGAAAGCAGAATAATTTCGTTGGGATTGGCAATACCGTCGCCATTGCCGAGCGAGTCGTTGAGTATCCATCTCTGGTAATTTACATACGGGCCACTGACCACGGGAAGGGTCGTCTCCAAAGGAACGTAATTTTGTGCCGTAACAGTGAGTTCAAAATCACCAAGGGTGGCCGGGCTTGCCTGCAGAAATATCTGTCCACTCACATCTGTATAGCCTGCGGCGTAGGATTCATCTGCCTTCATGAGGCAGACCAAGGCGTTTTTGATGGGCGCGTTAGTGTTCTTGGCCCTCACTGAGATGAGGATGCTACTGCTACCAAGAGCAACTGATTGGGGTGCAGCTACGGCGATTGATTCTGGTAATGCGGTCCAGACCATCATTTCCGGTTCGCCCAATAGATTTAATTGATACTGATGCCAGCGGTAGACATTCTTTTCACGTGAATACGGGATAAAGTATGCTTTACACATTGCCAATGCTTCCCCGATGTGGTAGTTATTCTCGACGAGCAGTGAGTAGAAGAAACGGCTGTCGAATATGTCGGATATTCCGAACCCAGGATTCCCGGGTGATCCCCACCCGTAGCTTGAATTCCCGACGAATGCTACGCCGCCGCCATTTTCGTTATTCATCCAGCCTTCAGCGATGCATGCGAAATCAAAGGCGGCAGTCCAGCAGCCAAGGCTAAAGATAATGCCATAACGCGGCGCATTTGTGATCGTATCGAGGTCGATCGTATTGAGGTATCCGACACCTACACCCATGACACTTGTGCTGCCATGTCCGTCGTGATTAATCAGATTCTGTCCACTCCTTATTGCGGCCATTACGCTTTGACGGTTTTCATTACCAAGTGTTTCATAGAGTTTGGTTACAACAAGATTGGGTAGGAATGATTCTTCCTCTATACGGTTCTTATGAATCGCCTGGTCGGTGAACGGGCTCTGCCAGAGCACTTCAGCGAGCAAGAGTGCCTTATCGAGATATTCGTTTGGTGGATTCTTTTCATAGGTCAGGATTTTGTTGACAAAATTCTGTGCTTCTGTTACGGAAGAGACCGGGGCTCTTCCGACCGATAGGTCAGGATATAGATCTATGCTATCTTCTACCTCACCATACAAACCATCACCATCAAAATTCCAGTTACCCTGCAAATCGGCATAGTACAGGTCACAAGGCAGTGAATCCTCTCGGTTCCAAATGGAAGCACTGCACGTCATTGCATAGGCAAATCGACAGGGGATCATGTATGTATCACCACCAAGCAGGACGTACTGAATGTTCGAATCAGGCAGAGTCTTTATGTAATTACGAATGCACGCAGCGTTATCTTCACCGGTGTAATTCGCCAGTATCCAGTCGACTGTCCTAACGTGTGCCGGTAGTCCTTTCTTAGTTTTCCAATCTGCCAACCTCTGGAAAACTGTGTCGAACGGCGGATTACTAATGATGAGATAGGTAATATCATCAGGATCACGAGTTCTTTCATATTCCGAGATATCCTCTGGATTAATGATCATCTTTTTTAAAAGAGAAGATTGCGCGGTGCGTTTAGTCCCTCCACGGTAGGTGATGCGGAATCTCACTGATCTGTTAAAAATGAGTTTTCTCGATTCTGGCTTGTATTGTATGGGATAGACGACGAGTTCACATATTTCATGATTATCCAGCCGTCCCACGCCTCGGAATTCAATGATCTGCCCAGGGTACAACCGGTTCGACGTGTAGATGTCTTGATTCGGCAGCACAGGTTGTCGCGGCTCGTCTTTCGATAAGACTTGCGGTGGCTGGGCACAAGATAGTAAATATTCGCCAGCGAGGGTTTCAGTTTCAGTCGCGATGATCTGGATACCTATATCGGTTGCTCCGTAGGGCAGAGCGATCTTCAGCGCCCTTGTTGGAATCTCCGGTGCACCGACATCATTGCTTATCTCACAACCCATGATCCGTACCCTGGTATATCCGTCGATCACAGTGAATCGAAGTTGTTCTGTGGTAAAATCGATTTGCTGCGTTGGCGTATACTCATAGGCTATGAGGAAGGACAACATGAATGCTATCATCTATCCTCCTTTGGTTTAAAGGTGAACATGACGCGGTTCCCGCCCCGCTGTTTTGCCTCGTAGCAGGCCTGGTCAGCCAGGTCGATCAGCTTCGATTTCTCACGCGCGTCATGGGGGAATGAAGCGATGCCGATGCTCAGTGTTATCTTGGGCTGGAACCTCTGTGCCGCGATCTTTTTCCGCATCCTTTCCGCAACATCGAGGGCAAAAGAAGCGTCGGTTTCCGGCAGGATTGCCACAAATTCGTCGCCGCCGTACCGGCACAGGAAGTCTACATCCCTGATTATTTCCTTCATTATTTTGCTCAATTTTTGGAGTACGATGTCGCCCGCCATGTGGCCATATTTGTCGTTATAATTTTTAAAATTGTCGAAGTCTATCATCATCACCACGAACGTCCGGCGGTATCTTTCGGCACGTCGTATCTCGGCATCAACGAAGAGCTCGTAGCTGCGGCGATTCGACAGCGATGTCAGGGCGTCAGTCAATGACAGTTTTTTTGTCTCAGCGTATAACCTCGCGTTGTCAATTGCAATCGCGATCTGTGCACTCAAACTGGATAGAAGAAGTATTACGTCTTGAGAGAATCCGTCCACTTCTGAACTTTCAACATCGAGTACGCCAATAAGGCGGTCGCCAATGAGCAGAGGAAGGCCAACTTCACTCCGGGTGTTTTCTATTCCTGTAACATAATACGGGTCTTTCGTTACGTCTGGGCAATGATACATGCGTTTTGTTTTCGCGACATGACCGGTTATGCCATCCTTACCGATCCTGAGTCTCAATTCTCTGTCCTCAGGTGAATAAACAAGGCTCGAGTGGGCATAAAGGACCTGCTTCTCTTCATCGATCAGGAGAACCGAGACGTTGAGGAAGTTGAACGTGTCTTTTAGGCGCTGCAGGATATTTCTCAACAGTTGTTCAAAGTCGAGCGTTGAGATGAGGCTCTGGCTGACATCATACAACAGTGCGGTTTCTTTTGCTTCCCTTTTTACTTTTTTGTTGAGCGCAATGTTTTCGAGAGCTATGGCACTCTGGTTTGTGAGAACGGTGAGGTTGTCGATCTCGGATTTCCCAAATGCTCCACTCGTGGTGCTTTCGAGGAACAATATTCCAAGGATCTTGCTGCGCGCTGTGAGCGGAATACCTGCAGCTGAGAGGTATCCCTTCGGGTGGGCTGTTTGATGTACACTGGGCGACTCGCTTGTGTCGGATACGGTCACTGCTTTTCTTGAGTTCAGGATCTCGAGAGGCAACCCTTCATCCAGACTCTCTGTTGGTCTGTAGTGCTGTATTTTGCCCGACCCCTTGTCGTACTCGAATGCATCGATCACCATACGGTTTTCATCATCTATCAGAATCAATCTGCTTGAGATTGCCTTTGTGACGCTCGCTGCAGCGGATAATAGGGTTTGCACCAGTTCATCGATTGCATATGATGAAGCTGTAATTTTTCCAATATCATGAATACTCTTGATGGTTCTTTTTTTATCGAGCAGCTCGCTGCTTGCGCGTGCATGTGCGATTGCCTGGGCGGCTATTTCGGTGAAGATGTGTGCGATTTCCTTTCCTTCAAATGTCTGGATCGGCGATGAGTAATAGACATTTATCGCGCCGATTGCTTTACCATCAACCAGCATGGGTATCGATACTACCGATGCGATTCGCTGTGCCTTGAGTAGTTGAATCACTGCCTTACCGCCCCCACGGTAAATTTGCCTGATGTCCTTCACTATTTTTATCCTCTTCTTTTCACATGAAAGATGAGCGATCTTCAAATCTTCGTCAGTAAGGTTTCTATATGACCTGGATAGATTGTATGCACTGACGGCATGCAGCTTCTTCGTACCTTCGCTGTAAATGAAGAGGAGTGAGGCGTCGGCTTTCAACAGTGCACAGATATTCTTTGTGATGTTATCGTAGATGCGCTTTGGCTTCTTGACGGCGTATAGGGTTTTCGCGTATTTCAATAATCCATCATATACAGGTATCCTATGCATAATTTTATTATACCGATATTGATTTTTGTGTCAACAGAATATTACGTCAAGCCCTCCTTGCGCGCCCGTATTTTAGATGGCTGTTATCTTTTTCTTTGAAAAAAACGACCTGCCGTGAATATCGTTGCCAGAAGAAGACAGAAGATAGGTAGCATGTCTCCTATCTTTCTGTAGGGCGTGCGGATAGGCTCAATGTACACGGATGTTACTATTGTTTCTTCTACGAAGAGCGGTTTTTCAACTGTGACCCGACCGTACTGATCCACTATCATCGATATGCCAGTATTAGCACTGCGCAACAGCACGACCCCGTTTTCGACGCTTCGGAGAATTGCCATGTTATTGTGTTGCTGGGCCCCGGATATCTTGCCAAACCAACCGTCGTTGGTGATGTTGAGGAGGACTTCGGCACCTTGCTTGACCGCTTCTCTGGGTAACCCGGTGAAAATGGATTCAAAACATATGAGACAGGCAAATTTGAATTCGGGGATCTCGAATACAGTTATACTCGTCCCCGCCGCATAATCGCCTTCGCCGAAATCAACTTTGCGCAGGATAGGTATATTCCGGTCAAAAGGTATGTGTTCGCCGAAGGGCACGAGATGGATCTTGCGGTACTCCTGCTCTATGCCGTGGTGCGGTTCGATGAGCACAGCGCCGTTGAATATGTCACGTGTCTTGGATTCATATATCGCCGTTCCGGTCAGAATCGGTGTGCCCAGTCGGTCCACGAGATGTTTGACCAGATCCTGATACTTCCCGGGTGATTTTAGAAAAACCGGGGTGGCTGTTTCGGGCCAGATTATCAGGTCGAGAGAATCACCAAAGTTGTCTACTGAGGTACGCATGCAGTGCACCGAGAGGTTCATCAAACTTTCGAAAGTCTTGTACCTCAACTCCCTGCTGAATTTCAGGTTGGGATCAATGTTAGGTTGTACGATACCGACGTGAATCATCCTCTCTTGAGATCTCTGCGGCCGGGCGATTCCATAGATTACCGGCGCTATGAATATGAGAAATACCATGAGCAGATTTTTTATTGTCCGTTTTCTCAGGGCATCATAGATAGAGACGTTAAGGAACACTAGCCATAACGATATTCCGTATACACCGTAGATGGCCGCCTGCTGTATGAACAATGGGTATCGCGCCTGTGAGTATCCAAGTGTCAACCACGGGAAACCCAACTCCCCGATCCCTCTTAAGTATTCCAGACCTGTTATGATCAGCGGTAGAGACCATATACCGATGATACGTCCAACAAGCATGGAAATTCCGAAATAGGCGCCGATATAGAGGAAGAGGAGGAAAAGCCCGCCAATTATCAAGATCTTAATGTTCGTCTCGATCTGCAAGAAGACTATCCAGAAGAGGGTGAACATTGAAAAAAGGAAACCGAATACTACACCAGTCCTGAAGGCCTGAGCAGGGCGTGCTCTCTCGATCGCATAAAGCAAGGGAACCAGGCCGAACCAAGCGAGGAAGTGCAGCTGGATGGGGTGAAACGAAAGTGAAAGAAGCAGAGCGCTGACCGCGGTTAGAACTGTATTACGGATGTTATTCGTCATTACCATTAGTACTGATTTGTCTATATTTTGACCAGCTGTTCCTTCTGAGCCGACGCGTAAAATGCTTCGGTTATTTCCGCTATCATCAAACCATCGTTGTTGCATATCGGCGGTTGTTTTTTACCCGTCAGGCATTCAAGGAACATGTGGTTCTGCAATTGATATGATGTTTTGTAAATGTTCTTATGGGCAATTGTTGGTGTTACGTTATAGAGCTCCCCGTGCAACTCCTTCTGTATCTTTAGAGGATTGAGCAGAGCAGCGCCTTTGTTCCCAAATACATTGCAGTATAGGAAATCCTTTTCGAAGAGAAGGGACCAACCAACTTCTATCGTCAGTAATGTACCATCGCTGAAATTGATGATGCACATGGCCGTGTCTTCAACATCGGCCTCTACTTCTTTTTTGTGCAGGGATGCAAAGACACTCTTTACGACTTTATTTGCCAGCAGATACAACGCGATATCGAGAAGATGTACGCCAAGGTTCAGGAAAGCTCCGCCGCTTCGAGAGAGGCTCTCCAGACGTCCTGGACTCAAAATCCATTCACGGGTACCAATTAACCAGCCGCTTTTTGCATAGTATATAGTGCCCAATTCATTTTCCTGGATGAAGTTCTTGAGTATCTGCACATCGGGACGTACCCGGTTATTCATTGCCAGCACGAATTTGTTCTTTGCTTTCTTAGCGACCCTGGTTATTTCGCGCGCCTCGCGCAGGTTGACCGCCATGGGTGTTTCGCATAGCACGTGCTTACCATACTTGAGTGCGGTAACCGACATAGGAACGTGCAGGTAGTTTGGAGCCGCTATTACCAGGGCGTCGATTTCGCCGTCCTCGACAATTTCTTGAAAATCCTGGTATCTCCTGGGGACACTGTACTTTGACCCCAGGTAGTCGATCTTTCGTAAATCAGTATCACAGATCGCCGTCAGGCGGCATCGGTGGTTCCTGCTAAAAAAAGGCAGATGCGCGATCTGGGCGTGGGTCCCGCATCCTACGACACCGATGCTGATTTGTTTTCCCATGCAGTGATTGTCCGCTAAGCACCAAAGTACAGGGTGAATTCATGGGGGTGAGGTCTGATATGTACCTCTTCTAATTGTTTTGTCTTTACCTCGATCCAGCTCTCGAGCAGGTCCATGCTGAATATCCCGCCTTGCAGCAAGAATTCATGGTCTTTTTTCAAAGCCTCGATCGCTTCATACATATTTGACGGTAGTTTCTCCTTTTTTTCCGGTTTGGTTTTATTCTTTATCCCGTCGATCCCTGCGAGCACTACCGCTGGTATCGCAAAGTAAGGGTTCGCCATGGCATCGGGGATCCGATACTCGATATCGAGCATTCTGATGTTCTTCAGGTAGCCAGGGATGCGGATCGCCGTTGTTCGGCTGGCGAAGGCAAAGTCCGTATATGTTGGTGCCTCAAACCCGGGGATAAGGCGTTTGTATGAATTCGTGCTGGGGTTGGTAATTGCGCAGAGCGCGCGAGAATGGTGCAGGATGCCTCCGATGTAATTCAGTGCCACCTCGCTCAGGTTATGGTCTTTGTCCGCGGCATAGAACAATGATCGATTCTTGCTTCCGAGATACTGGTGAAAATGCATTCCATTACCTGGTTCATCGAAGAATGGTTTTGGCATGAATGTGACCCACTTGCCGTACTTCTGCGAAACGCATCTTATCAGGTACTTGGCCATGAATACGTCATCGGCTGCCTTGACCAGCGGTTCAAAAACCAATTCGATCTCCACCTGTCCTTTTTCACCGACCTCATGATGGTGATACTTTGATTTAATACCGCAGAGTGATAGGGTGTCGACTATTGAGTTTCGTATGTTGAAGTACAGATCCTGCGGCGGGCCAACATGATAGCCACCCTTTTTCCTTATCGGATAGTAGACACGGAGGTTTTCATCGTCAATTTCCGGTCCGATTTCAAAGAAGCTGTAGCCCGAGCCTTCGCCGTAGCGGCACTGTCCGAGCATGTAGAACTCCAATTCAGTCAGGAAATGGACATCCGTGTTGAGTTCTTTACGGACGTACGCGGCGGTCTTCTTGGCAAGGTTTCTGGGGTCGCGTCGGTAAGGGACGAGTGTATCGGGTAAATGTATGCTGCACAGGAACGAAGCAGTTTTTTGCTCGAAGAATGGGTCGAAGAATAGGGTAGACAGATCCGGAAAGAGCAGCATGTCTCCCTTCTCTACAAGTTTGTATCCGGGGAGACTTGAGCCATCCACACCCACGCCACTGTCGATTATCCAGTCAAATCTCTCGAAAGGCACGGTTATGTGATGCAGATTCCCGATCAGTGAAGGGTATTTTAAATCTATAAACCGTATCCCCATGGTTTCCAGTTTCTTTTTCAATTTTGCATTATTGTGTTTCTTCATTGTCACTATTATAGATAGAATATTTTTTTTGTCAACGCAATAATTTTCTTGACTTCACTGGCTATTTAGTTATAGTTAATTATTCAAGGAGGAACAACATGGCGATGGCGCAGACCAAATATATTTGGATGGACGGAAATTTCGTCGCATGGGAAGATGCAAAAATCCATATCATGTCCCATGTCATACACTACGGTACCGGGGTCTTTGAAGGCTTGAGATGTTATGATACGCCTAAAGGACCGATGGTCTTCCGACTGAAGGATCATACCGATCGTCTTTTCAATTCCGCCAAGATATACCGCATGGAAATTCCTTACGAGCGCGAAAAAATCAACAAGGTCACAGTAGAGTTGATAAAGATGAACGGATTGAAGGCAGCGTATATCAGACCGATCGCTTACCGCGGTTACGGTGAGTTGGGTGTCAATCCTTTTCCGTGTCCCGTGAATGTCACCATTGCCACGCTTCAATGGGGCAAGTATCTGGGCGATGAGGCACTTGAAAATGGCGTCGACGTCATGATATCATCATGGAATAGAATGGCTCCGAATACTTTTCCGGCTATGGCAAAATGCTGCGCAAATTATATGAATTCGCAACTTATAAAAATGGAAGCCATCATGTATGGCTTCACCGAAGGTATTGCCCTTGATAACACCGGTTATCTCAGTGAAGGTTCTGGTGAGAATTTGTTCGTGATCAAAAACGACACAGTCTATACTCCACCGCTTCATGCCAGTATCTTACCAGGGATAACCCGCAACTGTGTAATGACCATTGCCCGAGATATGGGGTTCGAGGTTATCCAGGAGAAACTCGCGCGCGAATTTCTGTATATCGCCGATGAGGTCTTCTTCACTGGTTCGGCCGCCGAAATAACGCCAATCCGTTCGGTCGACAAGATAACCGTTGGCGCCGGCAAAGCCGGTCCAATTACCAAAAAATTGCAGAAGAGATTTTTCGATATCATCGAAGGCCGTGAGCCTGACAAGCACAACTGGCTGACAAAGGTCGGTTGAGTGGCGAGAAGGTTTAGTTGATTGCTCCTGTCCATGCAGTGCGTCCTGGGTATTCCGGTGGTTTCATGGTTACTGCAGTGTTTTCGGTGTTAAGGTTTTTCAGTGTTTCAGTGTCATGAAGATCGCAATCGGTGCGGATCATCGTGGGTTTGTGACGAAAACAAAGGTCATTGATTATCTTCGCAAGAAAGGATACGATGTGCTAGATTACGGTGTCGATTCTGCCGAGCCAATCGATTATCCGGATATTGCCATAAGGGTCGGTGAAGCTGTCGCTTCCCGAAAAGTTGCCTACGGCATCCTCTTCTGTTACAGCGGTCAAGGTATGGTCATGGCCGCCAACAAGGTGAAGGGAGTAAGGGCGGCGTTATGCATCGACCCTACCTACGCACGTTTTGCACGTGCCCACAACAATGCTAATGTTCTGGTAATGCCGGCAGGTTTCATAAAATACGGGGCCAGGATGAGGAATATTGTTAATACCTTTATCCTCACTGAATTCGAGGGCGGCAGGCATCTCCGCCGCATAAAGAAAATAGGGCAATATGAAGATTCTACCCATTGCATTTGATTCACTGGGTGTGAGGAGCATGGCAACCTACGTTGAGACTTCGGACGTTCGGGTCTTTATTGATCCTGGGGTATCGGTTTCACCTGACCGTTATTCATTGCCTCCACACCGTATCGAGCTCGACCGCCACAGAGAAATGTGGGAGGCAATTACACGATGGGTAGGCATGTCAGATATCGTGATCATCACCCACTATCATTTCGACCATCATAATCCGGATCACCCGGAAATTTTCCACGGAAAAGATGTTTTTCTCAAACACCCGCGTGAATTCTTGAATCAAAGTCAGAAGGAACGCGCGGCGACATTCCTGAGCCGTATCGAGCCGTATGCGAAGTCGGTCAATATTGCCGACGGCAAGTCTTTTAACTTTGGCAACACACGCATCGCTTTTTCCGAGCCGGTGCTCCATGGTCTCAGCCAGAAGCTCGGATATGTTGTGCAGGTCATGGTGGAAGACAACGAGCGGTTTGTGTTCACATCCGATGTTCAGGGTCCGTTGAACAACGGTGCCCTGGATTTCATCCTCGATGCAAAACCGAACAGTATTGTGATTGATGGCCCAGCTACCTATCTATTGGGGTCTCATTACAAGAAATCAGACATCGATAAGGCCTTGGAGAATCTAATGAAGATCGTTGATCAGTGCCGGTTGACCAATATGATCGTGGATCATCACCTGTTGCGAGATCTTAACTGGAGCGATTATGTGGGTTGCTTCAGCAAAACAAAAAGAGGTTTGAACGTATGCTCAGCCGCCGGTTTTCTTGGAAAAGAAGAGGACCAACTTGAGGCGAAACGTAAGGACATGTACAATGGTCAACCATACTGAAGACCAAAATGTGGATAAATTTGTAAAAGCTGTGGATAAGTTATTTGCATGGAATTTCGAGCCTTTCTAGTTAATTTTAATTCACAATATTATGGGTTATCCACAAACTCCTGCAATAACGCAGATTCTTAACAACATTATTTCAGGGCGATTTTTGGAGAACTAATGAAGAAAACCGACCTCAATGATATTGACGAGCTCCGGAAAAGTTATATAGGGATGCGTGATGAAATCGGCAAACTTATCATCGGTCAGAAAGAAGTGATCGACCAGGTCCTGGCGTGTCTGTTTTGTAATGGCCATTCTTTGATAATAGGGGTGCCGGGCCTGGCAAAAACGATGCTTGTCAATACTATCGCGGACATCCTTGCCCTTACATTTAACCGGATCCAGTTCACCCCTGATCTAATGCCCGCCGACATAACCGGCACGCAGGTAATTGAGGAAGATCTGAGCACCGGCCGAAGAAATTTCCGTTTTGTCAAGGGGCCTATTTTTGCAAATGTCATTCTGGCCGATGAGATCAACCGCGCTCCACCCAAAACGCAATCGGCTTTGCTGCAGGCAATGCAGGAATACAAGGTCACTTATGGCGGTGAGACACACAGTCTGTCCTTGCCTTTCTTTGTGCTGGCAACACAGAACCCGATCGAGCAGGAGGGCACTTACCCACTGCCTGAGGCACAGCTAGACCGCTTCATGTTCACGATTTTCATAGAATATCCATCCTCAGAGGAAGAGGTCGAGATCGTCCGGACCACAACTTCGGCTTATGAGGTCGATCTGGAGAAAGTGCTCGACGGGAGCAAAGTCCTCCGTTTTCAGAAACTAATAAGGAAAATGCCGGTTGCTGATGATATCATCGAAAAAGTGGTCCGGCTGGTTTCCTTGACCAGGCCGAATCATGCGAGTGCTCCACAAAATGTGAGGAATTATGTCAGTTGGGGCGCAGGACCACGTGCTTCCCAGTATCTCATCCTGGGCGCGAAGGCCGTTGCTGCCCTTGACGGTCGGTACTCACCAAACCTCGAGGACGTTAGAAGCGTTGCCCGGCCGGTATTGAGGCACCGGGTCATCACCAATTTCGCCGCCGAAGCTGAAGGGGTGAAGTCGGACAACATAATCGAAGAGCTTCTGCAAGCTCTCTGATTTCAGCGTGGTCTATTTGATGATTATTGAAGGATTCAGATTGAACAAGACAGTAAGTACTCCGATAAATACAAAATAAATCACGAAAACACGCTTCTCACTGAGAGGCTTCTGGATGCATACATGGCCGCTGGCCAGACCCAGGGGGATGCAAATGGCAAAGAGCAATGAATATTGAAGTATGACTGCCACGGAAACGTAGGATAGTAATATCAGTACAGCATTTACGAGTCTCCCTCTTTCAAGTCCAATCAAGGTAAACAGCGTCGTTGTGTCTGTTCTGCGGTCACCTTGATAGTCTGCAAGGTCTCGGAAGTTCAGGGCTAGAAAAAGAGGTACCATGATGAATAATGACGCTCTCAGAGGAAATGATAGAAATGGCCTCGATGCTTCGTAGAGACTGTATCCGGCGATCGCTGCGAGTAATGCCCCCAGCGCAAGCAGGAATATCGATAGTGGATAGAAGCGTTTCAGCCGAAATGGTTTCGAGGAATATGCAAAGTGCAGGATATTGCCGAGTATGACAATAAGCAGGGTGCGGTAGCCGGTACCCAGTGCCAGCAAAATGGAGATCACGAGGCACACTACTGCAATTTGCAGGTATGCCCCCACTGAAACGTATCCGCAATTGATCGGTGTGCGTCTTTTTACTATCGCATCAGCCCTGACGTCGTTGACGTCGTTCAGAATCACCGAAGCCTGGAAGGAGAAGAATACGGACAGAAGAATGAGGCAACTATTCAGTAAATAGATCGGTTCGTTGAATGTCTTTGCACCCAGAAAGATACCGAAGGCGGTCGGAAAAAGATAATGTACTGCGATATATGGCCTTGAGCCGAAAAACAGACAGCGGATGATCCTAATCATTTGTCAGTATCCCATCAAGTGCGATTCTGGCCTGGGTAAAGCCAGGATTGACTTTCAGCGCGTCCGAATACATGTTTATTGCTTCTTCATTCCGGCCAAAAGCTTGCGCGATCAGGCCAAGATTATAATACGCCTCAGCCTGGAGCGGATTGATTTTCAGCGATTTCCTAAAATGATCCTCAGCTTTCTTATATTCCTTTTTCATCATATAGATGGCGCCGAGATTATTGTACAGTGCATCAATATCAGGATCGAGGACCAACGCATCGAGGAACGCCTGCTCGGCTTCAGAGAGATCACCTTTGGCATAGTACGCCATACCCCTGCCTGCATATGCTAGTGTCGACCGTCCATTATCGTATATTGCTCTGTCGTACTCTATTATCGCTTCTTCGTAATTACCTGATTGTAGAAAACAATCTCCCCGTATCTGGTGAAATCGTGCCCGGTGCATGCCGTGCTTTTTCCCGGCAAGTAAGAATGCATCCATCTGTACTTCTGAACCCCTACGAGCCGCTGCTTGAGCGAGCAGGGTAAGGAATTCAGCGGGTTCGATATTTTCACTTACAGCATGACGATATAAACGGTCAGCCTTATCCTGCATGCCTTTTTGCATGTACGCTTGCCCCAGGGAGAGTATGGTTTCGTAATCGAGGCGGTCGACTGCCTGGAGTATAGCAATGCCTTCATCGCTTCTACCTTTATGAAGATATGATTGACCGAGTCTCTTTCTGATCTCATCCGTTTTCTCGAATGAATAGGCGATCTCGTAATGTCTTATTGCATCGCTATGATCACCGTTGATGAAATAGTCCCAGCCCGTGATTTTGTGGCCATGCGCTTCAATTCTGGCATGGTCATAGGGGATGATACATGACAATGTGGTTTCCTGGAAGATGATTGCGAATCCAGCGATGAAGGACAGTACAGAACCTACTCCGACAGTCATGTATTTCGACAAAAAACGGTTGGAAATTGTTTGCTCCAGCTTTGGAGCGAGGTAGGTGGCATAAACGAAGTACGAAAGAATTACAAAGAAAAAAGTCAATCCGATCGCGAGTGCTGCGAAAAGAGCGGAAATCGACAGAAGGATGAATGGGAATGATGATTTGTCTCTGATCGAGGCCAGCTTTGCCGTATGAACAGTGAATAGCGCAGCGAGTAAGATAAGATAGTGTATCGGACTGATAAAGATGAATGGGAAATATGGACTGACCAGGACGACGGCGTAAGCAAGGCCCAACAGCGTGCCGATGATCAGCAGAAGGGATTTTCTGATTTCCAGTATGTCGTGGGCAAGTTCACGATCGTATTTTCTCACGACAAACCAACCGATGACGACTGTCGAACAGATGAAAATGATCGAATAATTCTGACTGTCAACGTTCAGTATGCCGGCGGAGATGATTGTTCGGTAGTGTAATTGGGTAAACCCTAGAGACGAAGGGATCTGCGCGATCGTGTTGGGCAATGCACCGTGAATGAAAATGATCAAATATGAAATAACGGGTGCAATGAGGGTTTTCAGGATACTCCTCGTTTTTGTGAAGACATACATGCTGGCACCGAAAAGGATGGCTACGATCTCGATGCGTTGGCCCCAGCTCGCCTGGAGCAATTCCTGTCTGAAGTCAAAGAGTCGGTAAATTTGTGTGAATTCTTCGATTCCTTTCAAATAGGTCAGTGTGTACCCGCTGCCGCGTGATACGATTATGTCGATGAAAGGGGTGATTACGATCACTGACAGACCGATAAGCAGGGGTTTCGCGATGATATCCGGCTTTTCTTTCGTCATTAGCAGGAAGAAGAAAAGGAACCAGATGTAGAGTGAGATGTAGAATAGCGGGAAATGTGAGAAGATCATAAAAAAGGAATTTTCAGTGATGGGGGAGAAGCCGAATGTCTGGGTACCTTCGAACGCGCTCTCAAAGATATTGCGGACAGTTATTATGGAAAATAGACCTATGAGTCCGAGGTGAAAAGAATACTTTTCTTCTTCGAGTCTATTGATTATTGATTTAATGCTTGCACCTCTTTCTGTGCAATAAGAAAAAGGGGGAGTCACCTCCCCCTTTTGCGTGGTTCTTTTTCTATTCGAGAATCACTTTTCTCGTGGCGTCGACATCATCGTATTCCAATTTTAGGAAGTACACACCTTTTGGTAAATCGGCGCCTACATTGTCTTTACCGTTCCAGGACACAGTGTACGTGCCCGCGGTTTTGTGTTCATGGACCACCGTTGCGACATGTTGGCCTATCGCGTTGAACGCACGGATTGAAACCATTCCACTGACCGGAACCGTGTATGAGAAACGGGTCATGGAAATGAACGGATTCGGATAGCTCGGCCCCAGAAGGTTTCTTGGCGCGACGATCTTGTTTTCCTCGACCCCGGTATTTGACCAGGCATCAAAATAGACATTGTCGCCGCCTTCACCGACGTAAGCGAGCGCCGGAACTCCGGGCGCCTGGAAGGTCTGGATCGGCCTTGTGAATTCGGGCACCGAGTCATTGAACGTGTCTGGCTGTGCCCAGCTGCTGTCTGTATCCCATACAGTAGTATGTATGATCTGTCCGGTCCAGGTTGTGTCGTTCTCAGTAATTATGAAGCTGAGGTATGGAGTGTAGTGGGTAGCCGAATCGTAAACGACGATGCTTGGCAGAACTTCGTGCTTGAAGTAGGAAGACACGAACGCAGGTGACGACCATGCGCCGCCTTCGTCTTGTGTCCAGGAATACCACAGGTCATAGTCATATGGTGTGCCAGACCAGCGCCTCGGCCAGACGACCCAGGCATCGTCCGTGCCATCGTGAGAAGCCGCGATCTGTGGGCCGTGTTTAATTAACGTATCGGTTTGAACGACCTGAGAGCTAGCCCAGTTGGTACCGTAGTTTGTGCTGACGCGGGTTTGTATGTTCTTGTTGCCACCGGTCGGTCTGTAGAGATAAGCCTCGAAAATGGTACCGCCGCTGCCGTAGGTGATGTCCGGATAACCGGACCCGCTAAATTGAAGCTGCGTGGCTGCTTCCCAGGTTGTGCCATAATCGACCGTGCTGGTCCACCAGATTCCGTCCTGACCTGGACCCCCGAGAGATTTATGGTACGCGCAATAAACATAGTAGCCGGACGGCCAGTCTGCCCGGTCTGAGCAAACCGAGTAATTGGTGACTGTGTCTGCGGTGCTCTCGATCCCCGTGCCGCTCAGCGTGCCCGTATCGTCGTACCTGGCACCATAAAGATTACCGTTGCCCAGGGAATTGCGGACGATGATGTGGTAATAACTGCCGGTTGGGCCATGGATGATTTCGGGTTCATATACCGCAGACGGCGTAGTGAAAAAGAAGCCGTGTTCGTATGCCCAACTCAGTCCGTTATCTAACGAGATGAATACCCTCACCAACGAGTCAAGGCATGCGACAACTGCGCGGACCGTATCACCGCGGTGATAATCAACCGATATCGCTTCGTCATCAACGTCTGCAACCATAGCCCAGCTGTTGTAATTGACCTGTCCACTGTATATTATCTTATCATCACCCCATCTCAAGAGCGGGTCGTCTTCCGGCTTAACATTGATGACGTCTGGGAGCCTGTATTCATCCGCTGGCAGCGACATGCTCTTGTATTCTTCGAGCAATTTATTGTAGGTTTCCATATCCTGATTCTTTCTGGCTTCCATCAGGCGCTCGACAAGCGGATGAACTTCAGGAAAAAGGTCAGCGCCGATCGCTGGTTCAGGATTCTGTATGGTGACGTCATCGGAAATGTTCTTCTGCGGCGCTGCAAACGCAACTGCACATATTGCCAACATAATTACCACTTTGTTCATTGATCCTCCTTGTAGTACGTGAAAAACAGACTGTAACTTGTTTGCCCCAATATCACCCCCTTTTGTTTTTGATGTATTTTTTACTATTTGATTATTATATTGAACGAGGATTAAATGTCAAGATTTTTCTATGGTTTCCTGTCAGCAACGGGTGTGCAATATCGTGCGATATTATTACGGTACACAGATTTCGTTTTCCTTTTATTCTCGATGTATAGGTTTTGCAGATATTTTGAAGTAGAAAGGGACAGCATTGCTGTCCCTTTTCTCTATTCTGGTGAGTGCATACAATGCACTCGGTTGTTGTTATCTTACAACGGTCATTGTTTGGGTACCGACACCCTCAGGAGCTTCTACTCGCACAAAATAGATGCCAGCAGAGATATTTCTGGCTTCAATGTTGACCGAGTGGTCACCCGCCGTCATTGTCTGGTCGACGAGTGTATTGACCATCCTGCCTGCTGCATCATAGAGCGAGACGCTGACATGTCCTGGAGTACGAATCGTGAATGAGAGCCTTGCTATGTTTCGGGATATGGTAGGTGTCAAGAGCAGGTTTCTGATGGACGGTTCAGTTACGGGATATTCCTGTACTGCCGTGTTCCAATAATAGTCAAACCAAATAGCATTGTATCCACAATAGACTATCGCGCCGCCGCCAGCTGCTAGCACGTAGTTGACCGATGGCGCAGTGCCAACCTTGGACAGATGATCGCTGAGATTTTGAGTTGTGGTCCAGCTTCCGTACTGGCAGAATTGATAATCGACCCTTGTATCTGCCATGGTTGTCTGCGTATTATACACTGCGCGCGCCTGATTTGCGGCGTCCGAACCAACCAGGAGCTCAAAATATTTTTCATCGCGTGCCGGGTCGTTGGCCAGGTCTATATCAGGGAACAAGCTGTCATTGCGCCACGCGATGCCATCGTAGGAGTAATCCCACACAAGATTCCAGTCGCCGGAGTTGTTAAGGTTCTCTTCGGCAACCACCCATGCCGTATCACTGTCATAGAAACCGGTGATCTGGCCGTTGACATCATCCGAAAGCCCGCGGAAATTATGGGTGTGAGGCGTGATTCCTTCCCAACCGGCAAAACCCTGGTAGTCATTGCCTTTTGAGTAGGTGACAGGACCATTGTCCCAGACGATGTATGACCAGATTTCAGGCGCCGCAAGCATCCTGATATCGGGGTTGTGCACTGTTTGACCACTGAGCACATTGTAAGACGAGGTCCATGTGGCTCCATAATCGCTCGATGCCCTGAATCTGAGTATTGTGTCGTACACGCAGTATGCCATGTACATGTATTCCGAGCCAGGCAGCTCGAGTTGATCTAATGCCGGATCGAAAACAAATCCTGTCGTAACCTCGACCCAGTTAGTCGTTCCGGCAGTTATGTTGTATCTCAGCAACCAGATATCATCGTCCTGGGCATTGCACATCACAAAGATGAATGTGGAATCACTTTCATCCTCAAGGACGACATCGATATTATAGATCTCTGTTGTGTCGTCGACCGATGCGTCGAGGATCCAGCTCCAGGATTCTCCGTTATTCGTTGACCTGCATATCGTGATGGAAGAATTAGCACTGATGAGCGGTCCCATATACTTGTAGACGACATATAGCGTGCCGTCAGATGACTTGAGGAGTTTGCTGTCAGTTGCAAGCGTGTCATCGATAACCAACACATCCGTTCCCCAGTCAGGATTGGTCCCACTGCCATGTCTCTCTGTTTGTATGATTCCAGGGATCCGTGTGTTGGATGTTACATCACACTCAGCGTTGTAAGGTACAGTGGATTCGATGTATGGCGTACCTCCAGTCTCGATCAGTGTTCTGTCTCCCGCCTTTACGGGGGCAGGGGTTACTTCACTTACACCGTAGATTTCCTGATCACTTGCTGGTTGTGCGATGCTCATCGCAGTCAAAGCCAACACGCTAATAACAATATAAGACACATACTTCATTTTGCTCCTTTCTGTTGATTGATCACGTGACCTATTTCTATTCGTTGTGTTTATCCATCACCTCCTTCCCCTTTGAAGATACGCATGATCTGATATGTCAAATCAAAACACGCGTTTTTATACATTATTACTCTCTGCGCCAAAACAACTCTAAGATTATAACGAATTTTTGGGTATGTGTCAAGCTTGTTATGATGCGCGAATATTCAACATACTATTTGCAGATGCGTAAGAAAATGGGGCGGTTTTGCCGCCCCATTCCAATGATTATTCTTGGTTTACGGTCACGGTGCTACATCATAAAAGACAAGACCGGACACCAACTTCGGGTAGAAATCAGTAGATTTCTGAGGCATGCGCTCTCGGTTCTGCGCGACTTCCTTTACCTGTTCGGGTCGGGTTGGATTCATGAGTAGTGCTATCTGGAATTCGTCCGAATCAACTTTCCTCATCGTCTCTTCGGCTCCCCGTTCGTATCTTACGTGATCCTCGATCTTGTCGGGTTCCACGCCGAGTACTTTCTCGATCAGGAGTGTATGCAGTATCGCCACATCAAGATTACGGTACTCATCACTTCGATCGGGCATTACTTTTTCCATCACATCATGTGATTTCAGCCTCAAAATGTAAGCAGTGATATGGCTGTAGAATCCGAAAGTCCCGAGATCGGAAGCGGCCAGCTCATCTACGATGTGATCGCGGTCGGTCTTCTTAATATCAAAATACTCATTCGTTTTTTTCAGAAAATCTTCGAGGTTAAACCCCTCGAGGTTTCTTATAAGCCGGTGGGTTGGCAGGATTACCAGACCAGGATCTTCTATGTTCACGAGGGTGATCAGCTTGTAGTTTGCCGGATGCTCGAGGTCGTTTCCTTCTAATTCACTATGGTAATTGTAGGCCGTTTCATAGCGGTGATGACCGTCCGCGATTACGAATATGGAATCTTTGATCGCCGCGGCGATTTTCTTTATGGCCGCAGGTGTATCCACTGCCCATATCTTGTGGGTTACACCTTTTTCGTCGCTTACTTCAAGCAGGGGTTCTTTTTTGCAGTACTTATCAAGTGCTTTGTTGATGCTATTCTTCGTATCCGTGTAAAGCAGAAAGACCGGTTCAAAGTCCTTCTGGGTGATCCTCAACAGGTTAAGACGATCGGCCTTGGGTTTTGAGAGCGTTTTTTCGTGAGGCAGGATATTACCTTTACCGAGTTCTTCAAGGCGCACAAGGCACATGAATCCCTTTCGTTTATACGTCTTCTCACCGACCGAGAATTCCTGCCAATAGGGATAGATTGCTGCTTTGTTGTCCTGCACAAATATCTCATTCTTGAACCAGTCGTCATAGAACCTTTTCGCATCTGCATATTCCTTCTGTCGGTCGTGTCCCTCTGCATATTTGGTCAGCACCAGCCTTACATAATTATACGCACTCTTCTCCTTATAATCTCTCTCCATCCGGTCGGTTATCTGGTCATACGGCTGAGTGACTACATCGGCGAGGTTTTCTATTTTTTCGAGATTGTATCTAATTCCCTTGAATGGTTTTATTTCAGGCATAAATTCTCCTTCTAGTATTTACCGTTTGAACGTGGTAAAAGCTATTATTGTCCAGCGGACAGAACTGCTGCTATGCCCCTTTTAGCGCATCCCTCACAAGTTCAGCGATCTGGATGCCGGCGCGCAACTGTCCTTCGGCCGTCTGCGCACCTATATGCGGTGTCACAATAGCCTCATCAAGGCTGAATAATTTGTGTTCTTTTGCAGGCTCGTTCTCGTATACGTCCATTGCCGCGATCCGCACCTTGCCGCTTTTTACCGCGTCATAGAGTGCGTCTTCATCAACAACGCCACCTCTTGCGCAGTTTATGACTACCACGCCATCTTTCATTTTTTCGAATGCCGTCTTGTTGAGTATGTGAGTAGTTTCGTCGGTCTTCGGTATGTGCAGCGATACGTAGTCTGCCTCCTTGAGCAGTGTATCGAGATCTGATATCTGTGCTTGTTCGTGCGTTTTGATATAGGGATCATAGGCGAGTACTTTCATACCCATGGCCTTGGCCCTTTTTGCCAATTCAGTACCGATACGTCCCACTCCGATGATTCCCAGAGTCTTCCCAAAAAGCTCAAAACCCTTGAATTTCTTCTTCTCCCATTTGCCGGCTCTGGTTGACGCCGTTGCCTGCGGTATCCGTCTGGCTGCGCTGAACATCATACCCAGTGCAAGTTCGGCAACTGATATGGAAGTCGCGGCCGGTGTGTTGACTACCTTGATGTTCTTGTCTTTTGCCGCGGCGCGGTCAACGTTATCGAGACCGACTCCAGCGCGGCCGATGACCTTGAGATTTTTCCCGGCATCGATCACATCCTTTGTGACTTTTGTAGCGCTGCGGACAATGATACCGTCGTATTCGGGGATCACCTTGATCAATTCTTCCGGTGCAAGTCCTGTCTGTTCGACGGGCTCGATATCTGCACTCTTCAAAATCTCTATGGCTTCCTTGGCAATTGGATCTGATATCAATACTTTCATGGTTGCCTCCTTAGAAGATAGGATAAAATTCCTAAATACCTAAATGCCTTGACGGTTTGCCAGACGTCCAGTCATTTGGTGAGTCATTTTCATGCGTCCCTGTGTTCTCTACAATTTCAGGATTTCTTCGATATTCCTGATGACTTCCTTTACCTCGTCGAGGGTCAGGTCTCCCATGTGAGCGATTCTGAAGGTTTGCTCTTTGATCTTACCGTATCCATTGGATATCGCATAACCACGCTTGCCGAGTTCGGTGTTGAGATCCGCAACGCTGATATTCTTCGTGTTGTTTATGCAGGTTACCGTCACCGATTCGTAACCCGGTTCCGTGTAAAGACTGAAATGCTTTTTCGCCCAGTCCTGGACATAGTGAGCCATTTCGAGATGACGTTTGTACCTGTTCTCCATTCCTTCTGCCTTGATCTTGTCGAGTTGCTTGTCCATCGCCCACATCAGACTTATCGCCGGGGTCGTCGGAGTCTGTCCCTTTTTGTCGAAATAATCCTTGAGGTCGAGAAGATTCAAGTAATGGCCCTTGCCGCTTACGGTCTCTGCTTTTTTGAGAGCCTTTTCACTCACGATACCGACCGCCAAGCCAGGTGGCAGTGCAAAACACTTCTGTGAAGAAGTGACACACACGTCAATACCCAGTTTCTCTATCTCTATCTTATCGCCCATTAACGAACTGACGGTGTCAACGAGCAGCAATACATCAGGATATTTCTTCATCATTTCGGCTATTTTTTCGATTGGAGCTCTCGTTCCGGTAGAAGTTTCGTTCTGCACGACGGTTACTGCTTCGTATTTCTTCGTTTTCAATCTCTCTTCGATCATTTCCGGCTTCACTACTTTACCCCAATCAAGAGCAATCGCGTCCGCATTCCTGTCGCATGCTTTGGCAATCTTGAACCATCGTTCGCTGAAAGCGCCATAAGTACAGCATAATACGTCCTTGCTTACACAATTCCGGATCGCGGCCTCCATCAAGGCAGTGCCTGATGCGGTAAGCACGGTAACGAAATTATTTGTTTCGAGTAACTCCTTCAATTTAGTGACCATTCCCGTATAGAGTTCAGTAAATGCTTTCATGCGATGCCCGATCATTGGTTGCGCCTGGGCATTGAGAATATCTTCCCTGACTTCGGTTGGACCTGGAATAAATAACTTCTTATGCATCAGACCTCCTTTAAAATAGTTCCACTAATTTCCGTTGAATATCAAGTTTGAACAAACTTGATCCATATCTCTCTGGTTCTCGGCCCGTCGAATTCGCAAAGAAAAATACCCTGCCAGGAACCAAAACCGAGCTTTCCTCCCTCAATGAATAGAGTTCTCGATGAGCCCATAAGCGCGGCTTTTATGTGGGCATCCGAATTGCCCTCGGTATGGGCATACTTAGCGTTATGGGGTATCAGCCTGGCGAGTGTTTCAATTATGTCGTGTTGTACGGATTCGTCGTAATTCTCGTTGACCGTGACGGCCGCCGTAGTATGCGGGCAATATACGTGGATCAGCCCGTCAGTCATCTTGGATTGACCGACAATCTTCTGGATTGCGCCAGTTATGTCAACCATTTGCTGGCGTTCCTTTGTACTTACGCTTATTTTCTGGACCATCTGTAAATTATACAAAACCGAACCCATTTGTCAACGGGGATACGTCTCATCTTGACACGACAGATTGGATGATTATCATTATTCTAATGAAACATGTACGGTCTGTGAATTGGTTCAGAATACTCACGCAGGTCGATAGAATCAGTTCAAAGAAGCACACTCTTAAGAAACTCACTAAGGGCATTGAAAAAATACTCAGCGGGAATTTAAAAAATACTAAAGTTTTCGTAATTATCGGTCATGGCGGAAGCGCAAAAACTGCAGAATCCAATATGGGCAGAACCATCAAAACCGGCTCATTTGTCGATGACTTCGCCGCTCTCGTAGTTAGTAAGAAGAAGAATGTGACCGTGAACAAGAATCTGGCTGTGTTTTGCAGGAGTCATCGAATAAAACCTGCGCACCGCAATGTTCGCAGCGTGTTCGGTGCACCGCTTCAGCATCAGAGTAAGGTATACGGTGCAATCATCCTCGAGAATGTAAAAGACGTGAATGCATTCAAAAAGGAGGCGGAAAATACAGTCGGCATGATTGCGCAGCGGCTTGCCGCGGAGATAGCTTATGACCGTCTTGCCCAGGAGAATAACCGACTTGAGCAAGATATCAAGGATGCATGTTTGACCGACCCGTTGACCAACATGCCGAATCGTCGCTTCTGTGATCTGATTCTTGATATGGAATTCAGGAGGGCAAAGGGGTATACCCGACAGCTCAGCCTGGCTCTGATAACGCCTGACAATTACCGCAGTATCAGTTCAAAATACGGTAATGCCGCCGGAGATTCATTATTATTGCATGTGGCTGCTACTCTGAAAAAAAATGTCCGCGATACCGATTTCGTAGGGCGATTCAAGGATGACGAATTTCTGGTGTTGCTACCCGAAGCAGTAAATGAAGCGGCCGTGAATGCGGCTGAGCGTGTGCGTGATGCTTTTGAATGTGCGCCCTTTGCCGTGAAGAGATTGGGCAGAAAGAAGGTGACCCTATCGATCGGCGTGGTCACTTACCCAAGTAGTGCAGAAACACTGATCGCACTGCTCGAGCACGCCGGCAAAGCGCTTAAACGCGCGAAACAGGTTGGCCGAAATCAAGTTGTAGCATTATAGCATAGTGCAATAAGTGATCAAAAATAATCGAAAGGAGGGATTGATGAGAAAGGTTTTCACTTTGAGTATGTTGCTTACTCTGATGCTGCTATTTTGCGGTGGCCCTCAAGAAAGCCCCAAGGCAGAAACCGAGAAACCCGAAACAAAGGATGAAAGCAATCTATACTATGGTACTTTGGGTGAGTCAGAACTGCAGAGTCTTATAAAGGCGATCCCCGTATTCAATGCAGAAGTCGAGAAGCTTGATATGGAGTTAGAATCAGCCGAGGGTCCACAAGAATTAGCCGCGATGCTGGGGCAATACTCTACTCTGAACAAGCGACTGCCTGAACTCGACGCAAAACTCAGGAATGCAGGCATGTCCTGGGAGGAGTTCTGGCCAGCTTTAGGTAAGACCTATATGGCCGTAGGTGCAGTGATGATGGATTCGCTAACGATCGCGATGAAGAAAGAGATGCAGGGTGTACAGGAAGATATGCTTAAGGAAATGATGAAGAATATGGAAGAGGCTAATGAGGTATACAAGCAAGTTCCTCAAGGCAACAGAGATCTGGTTAGAAAGTATATAAAAGAGCTCAGCGCAGTAATGGATTAATACCCTATTCATGAGGATCTTTCTGGGGCACGACGGCGAAAACCGCCGTGTCCCATTTGTATCAGCATAACACTGTCCGACGCAGGCACCATCTGGTATGAACAAGAATATAATAGAACGTTTCATTGACAGAGTCGAGAGCCATTCCCTTGGACTGGCTGGCTTTTGCGTTATTTGTTGGGTTTTCCTGCGGATTTTTCTTGAGGGGATATTCGAATCCTATCACTACATTGGTTTTTCACCATTTTCATATAAGATGCTTCTGACCTATTTCGTACATTTCCCGCTATTCTATTTCTGTCTATTTCTTCTTTTGGTGATTATCATATCCGGGCTAATCAATGAACCTGTCAGAAATGTGACCAAGACTGCCAGCATCGGGCTCGTGATAATAGTATTTGTGCCACTAGTTGACCATTTTGTCGGTGGCGGATACGCGATCACCTATCCGCTCCGTTTGGAACCTTATCTTGTGAATTTCCTGAATCCTTTTGTTTCACTTGTCGACATCGGTGTGTCACCCGGACAGCGTGCTGCCGTGTTTTTGATATCTTTTCTGATCGGTATTTACGCTTTTTCGAAGACGAGAAGACCAATACGTTCCATCTTCATGTTCCTGATTAGTCTCGCGGTGATCATCCTATTCGGAGGGCTCACGACGCTACTGGCTGTCAACCACCCTGAATCTGTCTATGTCCCAGGCGGCATTCTCTATACAGATACTCAGAAATACTGTGCGTTGTACATGGTGCTTTTCTCAATACTTGCTTTTGTTTATTTGTTTTTGCTTAACGGAAAGTCTGCGAGAGCGTTACTCTCAACCTTACGGTTGGAGCGTGTTTCTTTCTATGGTGGAATGGCGGTCTTCGGGTTTGCGGTCTCTCTGCTACAGCGAGGTGTAGTACTAGAGGCAGGCATATTCAACTATGCCGGTATCTTGACGATATTTCTGAGCCTCGCTTTTGGATTTTGGAGCCTCCAGGTATGCAATGATCTCTTCGATGCAGATATCGACCGCACAGTTGGCAAGAAGAATCTTGTTCTGAGCGGTATCACGGGTGAGTACTATTATTCATTCCTTGTTTTTTTGTTTGCATGTGCCCTGTGCTGTGCTCTGATCATAAACTTCCAGGCTTTTCTTATCCTCCTTGCATATCTTGTGCTGGGGATCGTATATTCCATGCCTCCGGTACGGTTAAAAAGAATTCCTGTAGTTTCCACTTTTGTGATCGCTGTTGCCGTTTGCTTATGCATTGGCCTGGGTTTCTCTGTATACTATGGTGGTCGCGCATTCGCCGGGATCCCCGGCAGGGTGTTGATCCCGACCCTGGTCGGTGTAACACTTGGCTTTATTGCCAAAGATATTGGTCATGTGGAAGGTGACAGGTCTCAGGGAGTGATCACAGTACCCGTTCTGCTTTATGACCGCGTACGTTTGCCGGGTAGGATTCCTGTCGCTATGTTGGTTAGCTCCAGCTATTTGGTCTATGCCTTATTCATTCCGCAATCTTTTCCGGGTGCGCTTCTTTGTGCATCAATTACGTTCCTGTATACTATTGCTGTTAAGAAGACCAGTGAAGTATTCTATTTCTTAATGCTCTATGTTTTTGGTGGCTATCTGCTCTATGTGCTGTTAAGCGTATTGCCTTTTTGAGTTGACCGTGCGGAGAATTGTTTCCGTCAGACCTTATTGACCAGCGTTAAGCACGGGATAAAATATTGTGCTTGAGAGGAGATGTGATGAAAAAGATTGGGTCGATAGTAATCGTCTTTTCGTTGCTTTGCGCGGTGATGTATGCCCTTGAATATATAGAGTTCTCTAATGGTCTCCAGAATCCACAGCTTGAAGCAGGGCGGACCGAGGTTGAATTCGTGGATATAAATGCAGACGGCAATATTGACATCATATCCATTGGAGATCATGGGTCACCGTATGTCAATACCCAGGAACACGGTATAATGGTCTGGTTTGGCGATGGTGCGGGTAATTGGGACGTATATCAAAACGGTAATTTTGGCTATGGTGGTATTGCGGCTGGTGACCTGAACAATGACGGGTACCTGGATGTAGGCTACGGAATGCATCACAACTATTCGGGTAACGATCTGGGTGATTCGATCCTCGAAGCTGCACTGGGAGATGGGACCGGTCAGAACTGGCTGCCGTGGGATGACGGCATCTCGACCGGCAATCCAAATCAGTGGGGAATGTTCTGCACCGATTTTGCCGACGTGAACAACGATGGTTTCCTTGATCTCGGTGCTAATTCCTTTGGTGCCGGCGATGGTGTGCATATTTTTCTTAATAACGGCGACGGCACCTGGAACCAGTGCTTTGGATTCCTGGGCGGGAATTCAACAATGGATTTCTGCTTTGGGGATGTCAATGCCGACGGCAACGTGGATTTTGCGGTTGCGCATGAATACGGCACGGTTTATCTGGGTGACGGTGGCGGCGGTTTCACGGTTGCTGATGGGAACTTGCCTTCGGGAAGCTTACTCGGCCGGGAAGGTCCCTCACTCGGGGATGTCGATAATGACGGAGATCAGGATATTGCCTTCTGTAATTCTGACGGCGGGGTGGAAGTATGGGCATGGCAGGGTGATAACACGTGGGCAGATCTTTCTGGTTTGTTACCTGTTACTGGATCTTATGAAGTCACACAATTATGTGATATGAATATTGACGGGTTCATGGATATTATTGCTTTCGGTTCAGGAACAACGCGGGTATGGTTAGGCGATGGCACCGGGTACTGGACGGCAGATGCAATCTTGATAACTCCTGCACCCGGCGACTACGGAGCCTTCCGCATTGGCGGAGATGCCGATCACAACGGATACCCGGATATTGCGATTATCGCCGAAGAGGGTGATACATGGAGCGCGATAAATCATTTGAGATTCTTCAAAGAAACGTCGGCTGCGGATAGTCTCTTCGTGTTCCCTGTTTACCCGCGAGGGAGTGAAGTTTTCAGAACGGGCTCGGTGCGCTACATCCTGTGGACTTGCGGAGTTCCGGCCGGTCAAGTCGCTTACCTGAAGCTTGAACTATCCACTTCCGGGCTGTACGGTCCCTGGATAATGATCGCGGACAGCGTGCCTGACAACGGTCGCTATCAGTTCTCAGTCCCCGAGGGTGTTAATTCCACCAGTTGCTACATTCGTTATACTGCGGTTGCATCGATCGACACATTCACCTGCACGACCGCAGCGTCGTTTACCATTTCCGACGGAACGGGAGCGGATTCAGGTGATCTCTACCCAAAAGATACTGGATCTAGGATCTCGGTCACACCATCGGTCAGCAACACACGCTTCTCTGTGCGCATTTCGACATCAGGCCAAGGTGTCAAACGCGTCGTTGTATATGACCGCGGCGGGAATTCAATCCGCGAGCTGCTCGTGGTGAACGGTTCCGGCCAATTTGTAGTACCATGGGACCGAAAAGACGAAAATGGACAATTCGTAGCGGCGGGTACTTACTTTGTCAAGATAGTTGGTGGTGAGAGTAGTCTGACGGCTAAACTTGTTGTGGTTGATTGATCAAGTAGTAGTATACTTCTTTATTATTTCATTCAGCTCTTCTTCCCGTTCGACAAGTACCCTCCGTGACTTGCTTCCCTGGAACGGTTCGACGATGCCTGCAGCCTCGAGCTGATCGACAATACGTCCGGCCCGTGCATAACCGAGATTCAACCTTCGCTGAAGCAGCGATACAGACGCGACCTGGTGTCTGAAGACGAGGCGCGCCGCTTCTTCAAATAGCGTATCGACGGTCATATCTGTTTCTATTTCCTCGACAACTTCTTCGATTTCGGTTTCCGGCAGCTTGGGGTAATACCCCGCATCTATGATCTCGTCGATTTTCTCAACGGCGAGGATATTTGAAAGTGCCCGGCGTTTTTCATCGAATGCTACATCGTTTGTGTTAGTGAATATTGTCCAGAGATCTTCATCGACGATCGCCTCCACAATTTCTTCGAGGTCGCCTTCGACATCGCTCAGTAGTTCACGCAGATACATGCGGGCAATTAGTTGACCGATGCCGCTGACCTCGTCGGCGGCGATGTAGGCGCCATGCAGCCTCACTGGTGTTCCCTTCCCCGGCGGCAAGAAGAGCATGTCCCCGCGCCCCAGGAGCGATTCCGCTCCGTTCATATCAAGGATCGTGCGTGAATCGGTTTTCGACGCTACCTGGAACGCTATGCGGCATGGAAAGTTTGCCTTGATCAGGCCGGTAATGACATCAACCGACGGTCTTTGCGTTGCCAAAACAAGATGGATACCCACGGCTCTCGACATCTGGGCAAGGCGCGTGATGTTCTCTTCGATTTCACTCGGTGCGGTAAGCATAAGGTCGGCGAGTTCGTCAACCACCACGACGATGTAGGGTTTATTCTTGCCTCCCTTTTTCCTCATTTTTTCATTGTAGCCATCTATGTCGCGTACTCCTTCACGGGCAAAATGGCGGTAGCGCATCTCCATGACCGCGACCAACTTCTCCAATTCCCCGACCGCTTCCTTCGGCTCTGTTATTGCTCGGCGCAGTAAGTGTGGTATAGCATTGTACATTGGCAGTTCCAGCCGCTTCGGGTCGATCATCAGGAACCTTACATCCTCGGGGTTCGAATGATACAGGATGCTGGCGATCAGCGTATTGATGCAGACACTCTTTCCGGAACCAGTTGTCCCGGCGACCAGCATATGCGGCATGACCGCAATGTCCTCACACACGGGCTGGCCTGTAATATCTTCGCCGAGAACAATGGCCAAAGGTGATGGATGGTTTTCGAAATCGTCAGTCACCAGACCGTTCTTCAGGTAGACCAGGCTTCTCTCTTTGTTCGGGACTTCGATTCCAACCGCGGATTTCCCCGGGATCGGCGCAACGACCCGGATCCTGGTAGCCTTCAGAGCGAGTGCCAGGTCATTGTCGAGGTTTGCGATACGGTTTACTTTGATACCGGGATCGGGTTGGAATTCAAATCTCGAGATTACAGGACCTGATTCTACTGCGACAACCTCGCCGGTAACGTCGAACTCGGCGAGGCGTCTTTTGAGGATATCCGACTCTTTCTGTAGCTGTGCTGTGTCCACACCGTATTTTTGTGTCGGAACTTGTAGTATCTTCAGGAATTCCTCTTTAAAATCGATCTGCGGCGGGGGTTTTGCTCCAGCTTTAGCTTCCGGCGCCTGTTCTGGCTTTGGTTCTGGTTCCTTCTTTTTCTTCTTCTTAGGTGGCTTGGTGATCTCCTCCGCCGGCTGGATAATTTTTATCTTTGGAAAGACCTTCTCCTTGACCAGCATCAATACGACTACCACGATGCTGAAGCCTAAGATGATATATGTTCCCACCTGACCGAAATAGCTGGCCAGAAAATTACTGATAAGATACCCGAGAATGCCGCCGCTGCGCATGCCGTTGACACTCGTGTTGAGGAACATGGCCAGAAGTGTGTCTGCAATGAAACCGACAGGGATGAAAAACAGCAGCCGGGTGCCGATCTGCTTCTTGACGTCTGAGATCAGAACATAACCGGCGTAGCCGAACAAGGCGGGGATGATAAATATATATAATCCGATGAGCCAGAACAATCCATAAGACGAATAATGACCAAAAAGCCCGCACCAGTTCTTGTATCGTTCACTCGGATACATGAGGAAAGACACCTGCGCAAGAATGAAGAGAATCGACAGGAGTACGAGAATGATGCCGGAAAGTTTCCTTTTCTTCGCTGAATCCAATTCGCGTGCAATGAAAACTAGTATGCCGATTGCTGCGACGAGCAAGACCAGCGATATGATTGTGCCAAAACCGCCCACATCGAATTCTATTGATAAATCATATTTTGTCAATGATTGTTCATAATAAGACTGTGCCAGAACATGGGAAATCGTGCGATTGAATATCTTGATTTTTTTGTTTTTGTATGTATTATTTATGAATGGCGATTGTATATTTGATGGAACTGCAGAAAAAGTACAACGAGGATGTGCTCAAGGTATTTGACCGTCTCGTGGACACCGCAGAAGGCATGAAGGTGGTTCAAAAGAAATCACCAACCGCTGTGAAACTACACGTTGGTGAATCCGGCAATGTCAACTATGTCAATCCGAGGTATGTGAATCGGCTGGCCGATCTGATCGGTGAAGCTGGGGGCAAGACTTTCCTTACCGATACGACAACGCTTTACGCAGGGCGCCGGTTTAGGGCTGATCTGCATATCGTCCTCGCCCGTGAGCATGGATTTGATTTTGCGCCGATGATCATTGCCGACGGTCTTTATGGGGATGAATATGTCGATATCGATGGTGCAAAGATCGCCAGCCTGTTCGGACATATCGATTCTATGTTCTGTGTTTCACATTTTAAGGGTCATCTCAATTGTGGTTTTGGCGGAGCTCTGAAGAATCTCGGTATGGGTTGTAGTGCAAAGGGTGGCAAATTGGAAATGCACTCGAAGTCGAAACCCTACATCGATGACGCGCGTTGTACGCAGTGCTTGACCTGCTTCGACTACTGTATACACGATGCCATTCTCAACGAAAACGACAAGGTAAAGGTCGATAAAAAGGCCTGCACGGGATGCGCGGGCTGCATGTCGGTCTGCCCGGAAGGAGCGATCCGGTTCTCCTGGGATGCAGTATCATCAGACATTCAGGAGGGTATTGCGAGATACGCGGCAAGTGCCGTCAAAGACAAAAAGATATTTTATCTGAATTTCTTGATGAATGTTTCACCGAATTGTGATTGCTTCCACACCAGCGAACCGATGATTTCGTCGGATGTTGGCATTCTTGCGTCTTACGACCCGGTCAGTATTGATCAAGCATGTTACGATCTTGTTAAGGATGCCATCGATAAACTTCACCCTGAACTTGATCCCAGTGAACAATTACATTTTGCAGAGCAATTCGGTGCCGGAGAAAGAAAGTATGAAATCAAAAGTATCTGATCTGAGACACAAAATTAAGCGTCTCGAAACGCTGATCGATACCTCGATGGTCTTTTCTGGTATTCTTGATATCGACGATCTGCTTGACACGGTCATGCAGAAGGCGGAAGAGGTCATGGAAGCGGAGGCCTCATCGGTTTTCCGGATCGATGAAAAGCGCAGGGATCTGTATTTCATTACTGCCCGCGGTGAAAAAGGTAAGGAAGCAAAAGAAATCCGGGTGCCGATGGGCAAGGGTATTGTAGGTTGGGTGGCCGAACATGGCAAGCCGTTGCTCGTTCCCGATGTTCGAAAAGACCGCAGGTGGTTCCGCGGCGTGGATGAAAAGACCAAGTGGGTCACGCGCTCGATACTCGCTGTGCCTTTGATCGCGAAGGGCAAGGTGATAGGTGTCGCTGAAGTCCTGAACAAAAAAGGTGGCAGAAAATTCGACAAGGGAGATCTCGAACTCTTCGCAGCGCTTGGTAATCAGATCGCGATCGCCGTTGAGAACGCATCACTCTACGGTGATTTGGATAGACTCTTCCTTTCTTCGATCCGGGCGATCGTTGAAGCGGTCGACGCGAAGGATCCGTACACGCGTGGGCATTCGGGCAGGGTAGTTGAATATGCACTGCATATCGGACGCGCCGTCACCCGCAACAAAGATAGAATCAAGGAGATCGAGATATCCGCGATCTTGCATGATGTCGGCAAGATTGGCATACCGGATAAGATTCTGGGCAAGCCCGGCCGTTTGACCCGTCGCGAGCAGAATTATATGGAGCGCCATCCGGAATTCAGCGCGGCGATAGTCGAACCGATCGAGTTATTGAAGAAATTGATGAAAAATATCCTGCATCACCATGAACGAATAGATGGTGCTGGTTATCCGGATGGGCTAAGGGGGAGGAAGATACCTCTTGTAGCGCGCATCATATGTATCGCCGATGCTTTTGACGCTATGACCACGGACCGCCCCTATCGTAAACGCAAAAGTGCACGCACCGCGCTCCGCGAACTGAAACGGCATAGCGGCAGTCAGTTCGATACAAAGTTGGTGAATATCTTCATCAACGAGTTCAGGAAGAACAACCTGTCCTGATCTCAGTCGCCCTTTAATATCCTATCTGCGTACTTCTCAATACGGACTTTTCGTATTCTTGAAGGAGAATTGTTCTCTGCCGGAAGAAATCTCGTGTCCCGCCGGCGCGATTAGCGGTTACGACAACTCAAATCTCCCCAGATTGCCAGGTCCTTTCCATACCATGCTGCGCCGCACATTCGGATACACTTTCCACTGGTTGGATAAGGTGGTTTTTCCACTGCATGTAGTCCCCCGACAATGAATGGTGTAATGGTGAGTACAAACTGATCGACCAGATCGCTCCGGAGAAAGCTCGTAATGACACGCGCTCCTCCTTCGACCATTAGACTCGAGATCTCTTCGTTTCCGAGGAAATCGAGAAGGGCGGCCAGATCGATCTCGTCTTTATTTCTGGACCTCATGGGAATCACTCGTGCACCCTTTTGCTGCAATATCTTGCGTCGGGAAGTATTACACCTGGGCGAGGTTATGATCCAGGGCATCTTCTTGTTGCGCAGTGCTTTGGCTTTTTGCGGTATTCTCAATGTCCGGTCGAGGATAATGGGTTGCGGGTCAGAACCCTTGATCATTCGTACGTTGAGCCGCGGGTCATCAGACAGGATAGTTCCGATGCCAACCAGAATGGCATCGTGGGTAGCCCTGAGTCTATGGCACAGCCGTAATGATTCCCTCCCGCTGAGAGAGAGCCGTGCCCCCCGGTGGGCGGCAATGCTCCCGTCTAGGCTTTGCGCATAACTGATCGTTACCAATGGGCGCCCGGTTCGCTTTCTATGTCGTCTTGCTCCGGTGCACAGTGCTTCAATTTTCAATTTGCACCTGCCGGTAAAACCGGATGTCGTGCGATGCAGCCCGCACTGCTTTGAGAGCACTTTTTTCTTTGTCTTTTATCTCCAGCATGATGTCGAAATCATACGGGTGTGTTATCTTGAGGAATCTTTTGAATTTCCCTGTATTGATTCTTTCTGCATGTGCACCTTTCACTGCTCCCTTTTTCTGCTGGCTGTAGTCTATCATTGGAATGCCGTCGAATGATCTCCATGTGCGGCTTGACTCTTCAAGACATTCTGCAGTACCTTCTCCTTCATTATTCATTTCATGATGATATGCGTCGAATAGAACCGGAACATCTGTTTCTTTGTTTATTTTCAGACAATCTGCGAGTTTGTAGTTGTGTTCATCATTCTCGATGACAAGTCTCTTGCGTACTCTCGTGCTTAACTTTCCATAGCGCAGCACGAATCTCTTCATGCTTTTGTCTTTCTCTTTGTATACGCCCCCAACGTGGATTTGTATTTTGGCGGTTGAATTGAGGTCCATCAGGTCGAGGACGTCGGCATGATATTCCAGTTCTGCAATACTGCGCGTGAATATCCGGGGGTCAATCGAATTTATCAGCGTGAATTGGTCCGGATGCATGGATATGCGCAGATCATTTTTCCTTATGATATCGCCAATCTTCAGAAACTCTTTCTTGAAGAATTTTTGCCATCTGCATCTATTGACCGGGTGCGATGCGAACGGCACGAGGTCAGAGGTGATCCTGAAGAAATACAATTCCTCCCGGATGTTGTATTCGATGATCTCAAGAAGGCATTGCAGATTCCGGCGGACGGTTTCAATGAGCCTGGCCTCGGAGTAGTTTCTGATGCGGAACGTTCGGGCTGACTTGCATTTCAAAGATCGGTTTATGCATGGGTAACCGATTTTCATTTCGAAGATTAGTAATCCCTTCCTTTTCCGGAATCGCTGATATCAAGCAATTCCTGCGGGTATGGCCGGAAGAACGTCTGGTCCATCAGATATTTCTCGCCGAATCGGACTCCCCAGGCCATCAATACATCCAGATCGCTGCTCAAAGGAGTCTTGCCCTTGCGGTATTTATCCATGAGGTCGATGAAGAACGCTTTTTCCTCCTTGTTGAGTTTGTCCGAAAAGTATCCCAAAGCATGCATCAATACGTTTATGTATGACGTGTACCGTGCAGGTTTTGCCAGTGCACTATAAAGGTGGTCCTGGTAATCCTGGAATACCTGACTGGAGGGTTTTCTCTCATGGTTGGCAACGATTCTGCCCATTATTCTGAATTCTTTTTGATTGTAAGCCATCAGCAGGAATTTATTTTCAGCTTGGAATTGAACGATGTCTTTCATCTTTTGAGTTTTTCTGATCATGCGGAACCTGGTTATCGTGAACAACCGTCTCAAGAAATGCTCGCGTATTGTAAAGTTGCGAATACGGCCTTCATCTTCGACCGGTAAGATGGGGAATTTTTTCAATACGGCCGTAGCGAAAAAACCACTGCCCTTTCTGAGCGCCGCGCTTTTTTCCATGCTCGGGTATATCTTTACTTCTTTTACGCCACATGACGGTGAGCGTGATTTGAGAATGAACCCGTCAACATCTGTCAACGCATCCAGATATTTGCTGCAGAACCCCGTTATCTTATCGGTATGGTCCTTTCCCGTTGCGGGTTGCATCATTCGTAATTCAGTATTCAACAGCACCACGCGCACGGGGTCCCGTGGGACGCCGAGCTTTATCTCGACTTCCGGACAGACCGCGATGTAATCAACGTATTTTGCCAGGCGATCGACGAATTGATCTTGTATCGTCAACCCGTTCCAGCGGCAGCGCGCAAAGCCAAGGCATTTGCTGACAACGACGCGCGGCTTGGCAAATGTATCCACCAGGAGCCTTGTCTGATTATCTATTTAGGTGGAACAGGGCAAAGTTCAGGATGGCTGCAAAGGTAACCCAAACGATATATGGGATGAGTAGCATGCTCGCAAGTTCCGAGACCTTGCGGAACTTCAGGATTGTAGCAAAGATCGCAATCCAGAGTGCGATGATAACGATGAGCCCGGCGATGGGGGACTTCAGACCGAAAAATGCTATTGACCAGAAAACATTCAGAACTAGTTGTGCCCCAAACGCGACGAGCGCTGGTTTTGCATGGATGCTGTCGTTTCGCTCGCGCCAGACCAGGAACAGGGAAACACCCATGATGATGAATAACGTTATCCATACAGGTGAAAACAACCAGTTCGGCGGAGTGAAAGAAGGTTTATTGAGTGAGGCGTACCATGTTGGTATGTTAGCTGTTGTAAAGATGGAGCCGATGAAACCGGCAAGCTGGCAGATCGCAATGCTGAGTATCAACCGCCAAATATCCGGCAGACGGAATTTTTTCATTTCTTATCCTTGGAAAGTTATTATCACGATTCTGTGTACCCCCTGACAGATTCGTTATTGACTCGTAATTATATTGAGTCGAGCGTATTTGTCAATATGAACGAGGGTATTTGTGCCGTGGTTCTATCCGCTGATATTGACATATTTTAAATACTGAATAGACTATTTTATATGTTTCTTACTGACGCTGACGGTTACTGTCCACAATTACCTGCCATCCTCGCATCACGGACCATTTTTCAAATGCAGCAGGGTTCCGTGGGCGTACGACTATGAAAATCGATATCGGCATATATTACGGACCGATCGACCTGCTGGTTTATCTGGTCCGCAAGAAGGAAGTGGATATTTTTGACATTCCGATCGCTCAGATTGCCGAAGAGTACCTGGACTACATACGGAAGATCGAGCGTAGTGAATTTGAAGACGTCGCCGATTTTCTTCTGATGGCCGCGATCCTTATTAGGCTTAAGGTGCGTTCACTTCTTCCCCGGACACCGGAGGATGAGGATGCCGGACAGCCGGTCTCCCTCATGCAGATCGTTGAGGAATTCAAGAAGTACAAGGAGATAGCGAAGGCTTTCAGCATAATGGAGGCCGAGACCAGCAGGCAATTCCCGCGAATCGGCAAGGAAGAACCGCCGCTCGAGGAGGGCGATGTAATGAGTCTAATCCTTGCTCTTCGTGGTCTCAAACCGGTGGAGGATAAGAGTATTGTTGTGAAACGTCAGCAGGTGCCGATCGAAGAAATTGTGGAGGAGATCAAGAACATCCTGAAAGAGAAAGAAAAGCTGAATTTCCTGGAGTTTCTGAAAGAGAAGAACGATGTTGCGGTGGCAGTTGCCTATTTCTTTGGCATGCTGGAGATCGTCAAAATAGGATATGCACGAGCTGAACAGCATTCTTTGTTCGGAGACATATTTCTATACGCCGGCGATCGCGCTTAATCATTTCAGGGGAGGGGATGAAGAAGAAATATACGCTGCTGTTACTTGATTGCGGAAAAGTCATCAAGCAGATACCTCTCGGCACCGATGATGTTCTGATCGGGCGCGCCGAGGATACCGATCTTGCATTGACCAGTAATGAAGTATCGCGGCACCATGCGACCGTCAGATTTATAAATGAGCAGTATATCATCGAGGACCTGTCCAGCACGAATGGAACCTATGTCAATTCAGACAAGATAGAAAAGCATGCCCTCAGCCATGGCGATGAGATATCCATTGGTGAACATTCGATAATCTTCGATGACGGATCCTACGGTCTATCGTGTGTTGAAGAAACCGGGATCGCGCGTCGTGGCGAGGAGACTTCGATAATATCGAGTAAATTCAATTCTCTCGAAAGTAAGATTGATGACAAGTCACTTAGAAAGGAATTCAGGGATATCGAGAAATTTGTCCGTAAAAGCAGAAAGCGTTTGGCTACTCTTGCGCATGCCGACAAACTAACCGGACTCTACAACCGGCAATATTTTGACAAGGCCGCACCGCAGGAATTCCAGAAGGCGAAATCAGCCAACGTGTATTATTCGGTCTTGTTTGTTGATCTCGATCACTTCAAAGAGGTCAACGATACGCACGGACACAGGGTCGGGGATGAAGTGTTGAGGGCGGTTGCCTGGCTGATTCAGAGGGCATGCCGGAAGACCGATCTTGTTGCGCGTTATGGTGGGGAAGAGATCGTTATCGTGTTGCCCAAGACGCGGTCTTCGGATGCTGTCAAAATCGCGGAGGAAGTCAGGGTCATTATCGAAAAGCAGACAAAGAAGATTCTGGACATACCAATTACTGTTAGCATTGGGGTCGCCACGTATCCGGATGACGGCGCAGCGCTGAACTCTATTCTGGAGAAGGCCGACAAGGCCCTCTACGAGGCAAAAAGGAACGGGCGGAATATCGTCTGCAAGTATCATGAATAAAGAGATCAAGTACGTAGGCAATTACAGGATACTCGACATAATCGGCAAGGGTGGTATGGCAAGGGTGTATACGGCGATACAGGTGCCGTTGGACCGTGTTGTGGTAGTGAAGGAAATGAGCAAATCCTCGGGTGCCGAATACCGCAAGCGCTTTAAGAATGAATCTTTGATCACGGCTGCTCTTGAGCATCCCAACATTGTTACCGTATATGATTATTTCAGCATCGGCCAGACGAGCTATCTTGTGATGCAGTACGTCGATGGATTGGGTCTTTCAGAAATAATCGAGAGCGAGGCACCGCTTCATCCTTTGGTGGCGGCGACGATCTGCCGTGAGATATGTCTGGCGGTGGATTATGCGCACAAAAATAATGTCATACACAGAGATATAAAACCGACCAATGTGTTGATATCAAAAGACGGGAAGTTGAAGGTGACCGATTTTGGTGTAGCAAAGGACGAAACAGCGCGTGATCTCACGTCGGTCGGTACTCTGATCGGCACGCCGTGCTACATGTCGCCGGAACAGGCAATGGGCAAGAAACTCACCGCGCAGACAGACGTTTTTTCTCTGGGGATTGTATTGTACGAATTGGTTACAGGGAAGAAACCCTTCTGGGGCGAGACCGCGGAAGAGATCACGGCAAAGATACAGCGTGGCAAATATCGCTCACCATTATTTCTTGATCCGCATCACAGCTTCGGCCTGTCGCGTATCGTGAACAGGGCGATGAAGAAGAATCTCAACCGCCGTTACGAGAGCGTAGCACAGATGATACACGATCTTGAAAGATTCGCAGGGTGGCAGAATATCGCGCGCAGCCATAATGTCATGGGTCAACTGGTCAGCAGAGTTGAATTAAGAAAACAGACGACAACGGTCATCAGGAAGAACAAGAAGAAGAAGCAGAAAAAAAAGCGCGGCAGCAAGAGCACTCTTTTCTGGCTCTATTTTCTTCTGATCTTTGTTGTCGGTACGTTCGTTTACGTTCTCTTCCAGATGCTCCTTAACAAATGACGACGTTTAACTGATAAATTCGAATTTTGAAATTTCTTCTGAATGGGATTAACGATATCAGCGAAAATAGCGAAATTAACGACAATAGCGGGAATAACGATACTAACGGGATCAACGTTTTTGTTAAATCAAGCGTAGCGCTGCGCAGATGAAATTTATCTATTCTCCTAATTACCATGCTGACATTGGGTCTCACGTATTCCCGACTGAGAAGTACGACCTTATCTACAAACAATTACAAACCGAAGGTTTGATAAAAGAGGGGGATATGCTGTCTCCCGAACGTCCTAGCAATGAACAATTGCTCCGTGTTGTCAGTCGGGAATATCTGGATGATCTGGTCAACTACCGTTTGACCGCACGCACATACCCGTCAGAAATGCCGGTTAAAAAAGACATTATTGATGCACAGCTTCTTTGCTGCGGCGGTTCGCACCTGGCTGCGCGGTCAGCTATTGAACATGGTGCGTGCTATCATATTGGCGGTGGTTTTCACCACGCGTTTGCTGACCATGCGGAGGGCTTTTGTTATCTAAATGACGTGGTTTTCAGTGCAGTCATGATGCTCGAACAGGGTGTTGAGAAGGTTGCTGTTATCGACTGTGACCTGCACCAGGGCAATGGTACTGCAAAGTTCTTTGAGAACGAAAAACGTGTCTTCACTTTTTCGATGCACCAGGAACATCTCTATCCTGCAAAACAGAAATCGGATCTGGATATCGGATTGCGCAACGGCGTAGACGATGAAGAGTATCTCGAACTCCTGACAGGCGCTCTGGAAAAGATCTTCGGCGGATTCCGGCCTGGTTTTGTTATTTATCTTGCCGGTGCAGATCCCTACATTTTTGACCAACTCGGCAGTCTCAGGTTGACAGTCGATGGTCTGAGAAAAAGAGATGAATTCGTTATGAGTAAGGTCAATGAAAGTAATATACCGGTAATTGCCGTGCTCGGTGGCGGTTACGCAGAGAACGTGGCAGATACGGTCGAGATCCACTGCAACACCGCACGCGTGATGACGGAACTACTCAAAGAACGTTAGGTGCGCTACTATCGTTATTATCGCTATATTCGCTAGTACTTTCGTCACGGACACTCCGCAGTAGGAGTTGAATGTTCTGCGACGTGAAGGGAGGGAGTATGATGTCGATCTTGTTCTGTGTCGTAATGGGAAGTAGTGATATGATCAAGTTGCCAGAT
The DNA here is from genome assembly GCA_029858255.1 of candidate division WOR-3 bacterium. Lineage (NCBI taxonomy): Bacteria > Pseudomonadati > Caldifarciminota > Caldifarciminota bacterium. The sequence continues at coordinate 82,973 of JAOUFJ010000006.1, forward strand.
CCTGAATTCACTGGGCGTTCAATTGAAGAATGCATTGAGCTGCGAAGGTCGGTGAGAAGTTACCAGGACAAAGCGTTGACGCTACAGCAGATATCCAATATCTTGTGGTCTGCGCAAGGGCTGACCGAAGACAAGTATGGATTCCGTGCCGTGCCTTCAGCGGGTGCTACATACCCGTTGGTAGTGTTCATTGCCAACAAGGATGGGTTATTCCGCTACATCCCTGAATCTCATGCGTTGAAGCATGAAATAAAGAGAGACATTCGTAAGGACATCGCGAATGCTGCGCTCGGTCAGGGTTTCATAAACGATGCCGGGGTTGTTGTCATCATTACAGCCATTTACGAACGTACTACACAACGTTATGGCGAACGTGGGGTGCGCTATGTACATATCGAAGCGGGTCACTGTGCCCAGAATATCCACCTTGAGGCAGTTGCGCTTGGTTTGGGTTCAGTTCCGGTCGGAGCATTCAACGATGAGAAGTTGAGCAAGTTGCTCAAACTCGAGCGCGAGAAACCTTTGTACGTCATACCGGTTGGCCACACACGTTAAGACGAGACTGAAAAACAAATCCTAAATTTTTGTTTCTAAATACTAATGTCAGAAGAGTCAGGGCAAGACGACATCATGTTCTCGACTTCGCTCGCCTGTTCCGAGCGTAGTGAGGGGAACAGTAGGGGAGATTTATTCTTCGAGCAAGCGCAGCGCGTCGAGAAGTGTATTTGTTCCCCCTCTCGTGAGCGATATTACCGAGCCTAACGGTATTAACGATGATAACTGCCGCCAATTATCTCGAAATTTCGTGTTCGTCGTCCTTGACACCCCATCTCTATTCCCATATAATGCATCTAACAATTGAACTTTTTTGATACAGGGGGCAACGTGAAATACATTGCAGGTCTTATTTTGTTTTTCTGTCTGGCCAGTGCCAGTGATCTCGATCTGGTCAAGATCGATGCGGTGAACAGGACCGACATCAAGGCGCTCGACAGGAATGGTGTGATCATAAATCAGGTTCATCCCGACCATATCGTCGCCGAGATCTCCAAAGACATGTATCAAATGGTGAGATCGAGGGGATTCAATATTGAAGTGATACAGGAAAATATCACTGAAATATACCGGCAGAACAGTATGATGAAATCTTCGCGCAGCCAGTATCTCACATACCAGACATATGTGGATTCGATGATAACGATGGCTACGAATTACCCCGCTATTTGCCATCTGGACACGTTGGGTTACAGCCATCAGAACCGGCTCCTGCTGATAATGAAGATATCCGACAACGTCGAGACCGACGAGATCGAACCAGAGGTACACTTCGAGGCAAATATCCACGGTGATGAAAAGATAGGATGGGCAGTTAGCTTCTGGATGATACGGTACCTTCTCGAGAACTATCCAACCGACACACTTGTCCAGCGCCTGGTCGACACGCGCGAGATATGGATCGCGCCTCTGGTAAATCCCGATGGTTTTGCCAACAACAGTCGCTACAACGGTCGCAGTGTAGATCTGAACCGAAATTGGGGCTGGATGTGGGGCAATGAGTATTCCTGTGGTACGGATTTCATGAGTGAAAATGAGGCACGGAGATTCGTCGAGCATTTCTGGCGCCATTCTTTCGTAACGTATGTTTCCTTTCATGCGGGGACGTTGTACATTTCCGAACCCTGGTCATATACGACATATACACAACCACCCGAGCAAAACCTGCTGCATCATTTGTCACAGGGCTATGCGTATTTCACAGGCTATCCTTATGGACAGGGTTCGATCGGTATGTATGAGATAAATGGATGCACCAAAGACTATGATTACGGGTGCGGGGGAGAGATGGGCTGGTCGATCGAAGTATGCTACTACAAAACACCATCGCCCGATTCTATAGACCCGATCTTCGACCGTGACCGGCCAGCAATGCTCCGTCTCATGCACAGGGCTGGTCAGGGTATACATGGTTATGTTTACGATTCACTCAGTATTGAGCCGACCAAGCTGCGTTCTTTGATATATGTTAATCCCGCTCACTGGCCCAGCTATTCAAGGAGTGCCAACGGGGACTTCCATCGTTTTTACTTACCCGGAACCTACAGTGTTACGGCGCTCAGTCCGGGCTATGAGCCGAAGACCATTGACAGTGTTGTCGTGCCTTCGAATACGCCCGACTCGTCGGTATATATAGAGTTCGGTCTTATCCCAAATCCGGAGTTGCCTATCTATGCGACAGGGGTTATTGGCACACGTTATGTCTCTACATATAGTAACCAGACCTACCCGGTGCAGGCAATAGGGCCTCATGACGGTCAGGCCTTTCAGGTGGATGCTACCAAATGGATCGTTTTGGGCTTTGATTATCCTATTCATGATTATCCTGGCAATGATCTTATGGTTTACCGTTCAAGCGGTTCTGGCAGCGCAACGGTCAGAGTTAGTAATGATTGGTTCGGTTCATGGCAGACCCTGGGCACGGCAAACGATACAGTTACCGAGTTCGACATCAGCAGTACCAGCCTCGATTCAGCCCGCTACGTGCGAATAGAGGCATCCAGCACGTTCATGCTCGATGCGGTTGAGGCATTGCAGGTGCCGACCGGCGTTACCAAGGGTGATGACATTACTGTAGCACAAAGAACCTTGTTTGAGATCACGCCGACCGTGCTACGAAAAGGTGATCTGCTCCAGGTAAATAATGCTCGACAAACTCCGGTGCAGGTCAGGCTGTTCAATCTGCTCGGGCAGGCATTGAGAGAGGATGTAGTGGAGCCGGGGGTGACACAGTGGTCTTTAGCCGGTTTGCCGGCGGGGATTTATTTCCTCGTTGGACCGGAGATCCATTCTGCGCGGCGCATAGTACTGGTTGATTGACCGCATTCCAGGCGTAAAAAAGCAAGGTATGGGAGTGAAGTACGCATGAGAGAGGGTTTTATCCTTAAAAAGGATCTCGCTGCATTGCTGGTGATTGATATGCAACGGCACTTTTGCGAAAAAGCGAGCAGTTTTTTTGTTCCAGGTTCAGACCAGCTTGCATCACAATTGAAAGATCTTGTTGATGCTTTCAGCCGGCAGCAGCGTCCCGTAATCTTTACCCGTCATATCGATTCTGAAAATCCTGATAATCTGATGCTGCGCTGGTGGGCAGAGAAAATAAAAGAGGACGATCCCATGAGCCATGTCGTTGACATCCTCGATACGAGTATGGGTACGGTCGTAATAAAAAACCAGTATGATGGATTTCTGAATACCGATTTGGAGGAGATACTCAAGCAAAAAGGAGTACGGCAGGTAGTTGTATGCGGTGTCCTTACTAATCTCTGCTGTGAAACAACCGCCCGCAGCGCTTTCATGCGAGGCTTCGAGGTTTATTTTGTCAAGGATGGTACTGCCACCTTCAGCAGGGAAATGCACGAAGCGGCACTGTTGAATCTGTCATATGGATTCGCTACACTAACAACGCTCAAAGATGTGGTCAAAGTTCTGCAATAGCTTTTCTTGACAGACATAAGTTTTGACCATATAATTCCAAAGTGAATGCCGTGATAAATATTGAATCTATTCTAAAAACATCACAGGAACGCAAATGAAGATCCTTGTTACGGGTGTTGCCGGTTTTATTGGCTCGCACCTGGCCGAGAGGCTGCTCGGCACGGGGCATGAAGTCACCGGGGTGGACTGCTTCACTGATTACTATCCGCGGAAGATAAAGGAATCCAATCTGTCAGTGTTGCGCGACAGTAATAAGTTTGTTTTCCACGAGGATGATCTGTTGCGTATGGATCTGACGGCTTTACTGAAAAATGTTGACATAGTTTTTCACGAGGCAGCACAGGCAGGCGTGCGGGCGAGCTGGGGTTCGAGTTTCAGGATATATACGGAGAATAACGTGCGTGCTACGCAATGCCTCCTTGAAGCTGCCAAAGAAACAGAACTGAACAAGTTCATTTACGCATCGTCTTCCTCGATCTACGGTGACGCGGAATCTTACCCCACAGATGAGGATACAAAACCAATGCCGATATCGCCGTACGGCGTGACAAAACTTGCCGGTGAACACCTGTGCTATTTATACTACAAGAACTACGGTGTTCCGACCGCAAGTCTACGTTACTTTACGGTCTATGGACCAAGACAGCGTCCTGACATGGCTTTCAACAAATTCATCAGGGCGATACTCAGTGATGAAGAAATAACGATCTACGGCGATGGCGAGCAAACGAGGGATTTTACCTATATCGACGACATTATCGACGCCAACATCTCAGCCATGGATGCACAAGTCATCGGTCATGTGTTCAATATTGGCGGAGGGTCGAGGATCACGGTCAACGATACAATACGTATTCTCGAAAAAGTCACTGGCAAAAAGGCAAAGATCAAATATATCGAAAAACAGAAAGGCGACGTTCGGCATACCGGTGCGGATATTTCGAAGGCGGCAGAATTACTCGGCTATAAGCCTGCTTACGACCTGGAAAAGGGGATTGCCAACGAAGTCAACTGGCTGCTAAACACGAAACAATAACAGCGTTAATTTCGTTTAGTTCGTTATTACCGCTAACCCCGCTATTATCGTCATTCCGTTACCATCGTTAATTCTGTTGAAAGAAATCTTGTTCGAGTGGGGGAACAGTATACTTCTCAACGCGCTACGCTTGCTCGAAGAATAGACTCTCATTACTGTTCCCCTCACTACGCTCGGGACAGGCGAGCGCAGTCGAGAACATCCCCATTCTGCATTGACTGTTTTGGTAATTTGAATTTTGATATTCGAGTTTGTTTAGTATTTAGTGTTTAGAATTTCGTGCCTGCTTTCAGCCAACGGGTTTCGTTACCGTTCAACGTAACCGGACAAAGTTGCGAGTTACTTATTATTCAGTCCCAGCAGTTGCCCGAAGCTTTTCATGCAGAAAAATATTACATTTGAATGGTAGTCGAAGTTTATACGCGGAACAAGTAATTCCACCCAAAATCTATTCTGTTTTACGAAACTAAAAAGGTTCTCAACTTCCTGGTCACTGAGTCTTGCAGCGATCAATCTCAGATTTCTGCCGATATCGAGTTCGGAAACCAGGGCGCTGCGCCAGGTTATTTCATAGTCATTGAGGCTGAATCCATCCTTGAGGGTCTGTGCCAATTTTTCAGCCGCGATCTCGGAACACAATAAGCCGTAAAAAATACCGCCTCCGGTTGTGGTTTTAACCTGGCCTGCGGCCTCACCAACAGAGAGGATGTTACCGTTGACACTCTTCTTCACAGGGCCGAATGCGATGGGTTTAACCTGTATCTTATTCTCGTCAAAGCCGCGATTGATGCCAAGTCTATGCTCAATGAACTTCTTCAGCCATTTCTTGCCTCTTTGCGTAAGCAGCAGTCCGATCTTTGCCTGACCCTTCCGAAAAGGAACAAGCCAGCCAAAAGACCCGGGCGCAAAATCACGGCCGATGTGGATCTCGAGTTTAGAAGGAGAGTGAGGTACCGTCATCTCGACCTGCGAGCCGTAGAGATATTGTGGTGGCGTGGTGAGTCCTGCCTTTTCATGCAATCTGCAGTCAAAACCAGTGGCGATAACGATCGCCTTTGCCTGAAAGGTCTGACGGGTGCTTTTGACAGAATAAAAATAAGGAACGCCGGAGATATCCCTTACCTTTTCGTCGAGAAATACCTCAACGCCTCGTTTCTTTGCCTTCAGGAGTAATTTATTATCGAACAGATCGCGATCGACAACAAATGCAAAGAAATCCTCTTGCTCATATTCCAGTCTCTGCCCAAAAGGAGAAAAGAACGACACTGAGTTAATGCTTCTCAGCACCGTGTCGGATGGTAGGTCGTAACGCTCAAAGGCTTCTTTCCCGATCACTCCTGCACATATCGATCCGGCTCCTATTTTCTTCTTCTTATCTATCAGGCAAATGTTCAGTCCGCGGTCAGCCAACTGGTATGCGGTATGAGAACCAACAGGTCCAGCGCCAATCACTACTACATCAAATCTCCCCTTCATGCATTCATTATAGATATGAAACACAACAAGTCAACACAACGCGAATGAGAACCGGAGACCGGGAGACGCGGAGAACCTAAGAGGTTAAGAACCTGAAACGAAACGATAATAGCGGAATTAAGGAAATTAGCGGGAATAACGAACATTACGTCTTTCTGTTAAATTCGCATTTCGCCACGTATTCTGTCCAAATCTTTGATTTGGCTGCAGAATACAGTGTCCCGAGGATCAGTTTGTGAAGGGAATACGCAATTCGTAATATTAGTGTATTGTTATTCGTGTCCAGCATTTTCGTTGACTTCGTTAAATACGTAGCTATAATAGGCCATGAATAAATACGACGTCGTCGTGATCGGTGCTGGTCCAGGGGGTTATCCGTGCGCAATTCGTCTAGGTCAATTGAAGAAGAAGGTTTTGATCGTTGAGGAAAAATTGCTCGGCGGTTTGTGTCTGAACTGGGGTTGTATTCCGACAAAAGCACTGAGCTTTGCCGCGGAATTGGTTGATGATTTTGAAAAAGCAAAACGCATGGGTTTTGATCTGACGTTCAATGGTTATGACCTCGACAAGGTCCGCAACTGGAAAGAGTCAGTTGTAAAGAGACTGAGAACAGGCATTGAATATCTTTTCAAGGCGAACGGCGTCGAGTGGAAGAAAGGCAGGGCGCGAATAATTGATGAATACAAAGTTGAGATTGAAATGGAGACCGGCATAGAGACAGTCGAAGCCGGTAATATTGTTATTGCGACCGGAACCGAGGTCATATCATTACCCGGACTTGAATTCGACCACAAGCACGTCATTGATACTGATGACGCGCTCGATCTGAAGGAAATCCCCGAGAGATTGCTTGTGATCGGTGCTGGTGCTTCAGGTCTGGAGATGGCAACGATCTATTCACGCTTCGGCAGCGCGGTGACCGTTGTTGAGATAATGGATCAGGTGCTGCCTGGAATGGAAACCGAACTGTGTGAAGCCCTCCAGAAGATCATGAAAAAGTCAGGTATTGAGCTCTACCTTGGATCCCAGGTAACTGGATTCGAGTTGTTGGACAACAGGATTGAAGTATCGATCAAAACATCCGGTGATGTACGCGAGGCGATCTATGACAAAATACTTGTTTCGGTTGGACGCAGGCCATCTGTTTCTTCGTTTGAAAGAATGGGTATTGAGCTGGACAGTAAAGGATATGTGAAAACGGACGCCACATTCAAGACTAATTTGAGCAACATCTATGCGATCGGTGACATAGCGGGTCCGCCACTGCTGGCTCACAAAGCGACCAGACAGGGTATCATTGTTGCCGAGAACATCGCTGGGCTGAAAAAGACCCCGGGTAAATCCATTATCCCTTCTTGCGTTTTCACTATACCTCCCTTATCAGCTGCAGGTTTGACCGAAGCAGAGGCAATTGCAAACGGTCATAAGGTGAAGGTTGGCCGTTTTCCCTACCGTGCCCTGGGCAAAGCAATATCCATGGGCGAGACCGAGGGTCTTGTGAAGATAGTCGGCAGCGAGGAAGGTAAGTTGCTGGGCATTCATATTCTTGGTGCTGAATCTCCCAATCTGATTGGTGAAGCGGTCCTCGCTCTGGACCAGGGTCTAGACGTTGAGCATATTACCGGTTCAATCCACCCGCATCCAACTCTGACAGAAGCGCTGCAGGAAGCAGCTGAAAACTTCTTTAACAAAGCTATACATGTTGCCAATAAATAACCTATATTTGGAGAGTTCATATGCTAACTGAAGACATTACTTTAACTAACTTCATTATCTCAGTAAGCCTTATCGTCGGTGGTTTCATCGTCGGGGTTGTACTTGAAAAGGTCATCCTCGCCAGGCTGAGGAAATTCGCCAAACGCACAAGTTGGGAAGGTGATGAGATAACCATAAACTCAATAAAAGGTGCGGGGATCCTTTGGTTTGGGCTTGCCGGCATTTACGCTGCCTTCGCCAATCTGCCCCTGAAACCAGTCATTCAGACGGTAGTCAACAAATCGTTACTCATCGTTATTTTGATCTCGGCAACAGTGGTTCTTTCAAAGGTCGTCGTTGGCTTCATAAGCCTGCACAGTAAGAAAGCGACCGGTGGCTTACCTTCGGCATCTCTTTTCATAAACGTCTCCAGGGGTGTCGTCTTTTTGCTCGGCGCACTAATAATACTTCAGTCCGTGGGTGTGTCGATCACTCCATTGATTACTGCCCTGGGTGTGGGAGGTTTAGCAGTGGCTCTCGCTCTGCAGCCGACTCTATCCAATCTTTTTGCCGGGGTGCAGATCATCGTATCCAAACAGCTCGAACCGGGTGATTGGGTGGAGATAGATTCTGGAGCCAAGGGGTATGTCGTTGACGTCTCCTGGCGCAATACTACGATCCGGGAATTGCCGAACAATCTTATCATCGTTCCTAACTCGTTGCTGGCGAATAGTGTCATAACGAATTTCAGCCGGCCGCAGAAGCAAATGTCGGTAATAATCGAAGTAGGCGTTAGTTATGACAGCGATTTGGCAAAAGTCGAAAGGGTAACTATCGACGTTGCCAAGAAAGTTGTCAAAGAGGTGCAGGGGGGAGAGGCGGAGTTCGAGCCAATATTGCGCTTTCACACATTTGCCGACTTCAGCATAAATTTTTCGGTCATCGTGCGGGTCAAGGAGTATATAAACAAGTATCTGGTTCGTCATGAGTTCATCAAAGCCCTGCATAAGCGGTACAACGAGGAGGGCATAGAAATCCCCTTCCCGATCAGAACCGTGCATATGAAGGACACCAAACACTGATGGCACATCACCCTGCTCCTGAAGACACGCTTCCGCTGAATTCACGCTGCGCCGAAAACAAAACGAGAAGCTGATAGCTCTAGAAGTTGAGAAACGAAGATAACGCCATTCGTTAATTTCGCAATGCGCAATGCGCAATGTCGCTCTAGCGATATTAACGAGACTAACGAGACTAACGAACCTAACGGGATTAACGATGCCAGCGATATTAACGATAGCAACGTTTTTTGTGAATTTCGCATTTCGCAATCCGAAATTGGAAATGTCTTTTGATCGGTAGCAACGATATTAGCGAAACTAGCGAAAATAACGAACCTAACGAAATTAACGAGATTAACGTTTTCACAGTTGACAACTGTCTACTTGTGCTTATAATTAAGTCTGAAACAGCCGTATGGATGGTAGATGGATATGGGGGTGCGCGTAGGATGATTTGTAGTCAGTCGTCTTGGTGCTGACAAGAGCGGTAGCCTTTTATAATAGGCATAGGGGGATAAGAGCTGCGCGGAGCTCGGTTCTATGAAGATATTCAAGGATCTCATTTGTATGTCACACGGGATACGATCGTGAAAGGCGGCGGATATTTCAAAGCTGGTGACAATGTAGAAGTACGCAGTGAGAGTGAGATTGCTGTTACTCTTGATGAGAATGGGATGTTAGACGGTTTACCCTTCATGCCCGAGATGAAAAAGTACTGTGGTTCGCGTTTTGAGATCACTGCGCCGGTAACAAAGGCACTGGTTGAAGGCACTGGATACAGGATTTTCGACGACCTGGTGCTGCTTGATTGTGCATTTTGCGATGGCAGTGCACATGATGGTTGCCAGAGAATGTGTAATATTCTCTGGAAGACTTCATGGCTGAAGAAAATTGACAGTTCAGTCCCGAATGACGGGCGTACGGATAAGCGGCGCATTTCACAAAAATCAAGTATCAAATTCTCTGCACCATGCCAGTCGGCGAATCTCAAGAATGCCAAAGCACACGTTCCTTTTTCTTTTGAAGATTATGTACGCAGATATATCTATAAAGAGAATTTCAGAAGGCATTGGGTTCTCAAGAAAGCGGGTTCGTTGATTCTCTTCCTCGTCTTGAAGGTCAAAAGGCTTTTTGGCGGAAGTCACACGATCGTTGGGTCGCTGGCCAAGACACCGAATGATGTCCTATCCCTTAAAAAGGGTGAAAATGTGATAGTAAAGACAAAAGCCGAAATACTCGCCACGCTCGACAAGAATGGTAAGAACCGCGGCTTGGGGTTTACTCCCGAAATGCTCAAGTACTGTGGAAAAAGACTTTCAGTTCTCAGACCCGTGACGCGGATAATCGACGAAGAAAGCGGGGAAGCGCGGCAGATATCTCATACGGTGATCCTGGAAAACGCCAGATGCGACGGCAGGTATCACGCGAAATGTCCGCGTAGATGCTACTTGTTATGGCGTGAGACGTGGCTCAAGAGGGTGTGAGCCGATGGTTATTCTATTTTTTCAACATTCGAGTTTTCAGGTTCTAAGTAATATGCATAGGAGGTGAGTCGATGAAGCGAGTAATTACTGTGTTTTTATTGTTTGCGTCTTTCGCTTTTCCTGACTTCAAACGAACGTCAGGTTTAGTGGATATCCCGACTGCCAGGATAATGCCACATCTGGGTTACCGCGTGGGGGCGGATTTGACGATAGAATTGGGCCCAGGTGAATATCAATACGTCGTCGAGGAGAACCTGCATTTCTCGTTGGGCCTGGGGGATTTTGTTGAGACATACTTTGATGTATACACGATAATCGAAAGCTGGACCGTGGCATTTGGTTTCTGCCACAATTTTTTCAATCATGGGAGGTTTGGTCTAGCATGGGGCATACATACATTTGCAGTTCCTGAGGACATCTCGGAGATCGCGCACGGTGATTCCACTGGCTGGCATGACGACCTCATGTATGAGTATGGAGACTATGAGAAGCCGTACGAGCGGTTTTCGGGATTTGTGGTAGCGTCGTATGCGCTGACAGACAAGATCGACGTCTCGCTCGGTGCTGGTCGTGGAAGATACGTTGGTTACGGCGCGACATCCAAATATCTCAATTCAAATCTTTATCACAAGATGGGAGGAGATTGGGGTATCGGACTTTTTGGCGGAGTAGAATACAAGATCTCTGATAGAACGTCACTCATGATCGAAGGTGACGGCCGTGATGTGAACGCTGGTATTCGGTTCCAACCCCTGCCCTGGGAATTTGAGCTCGGTCTGACCAAGATCGAATACATTTTTGCATGGGATGAATACCGCCCCAGGATCGCGCTTTCGGCGTCGTACAAGCACATACCGAAAAAGCCGGGTCCCGGCATCATAGCGGGCACAGTGCGCGATACCGGAGGCAATGCCCTGATCGCCGCAGTGCGTATTTCTGAGACTGAGATACCGCCAATGATGACCGAAGCGGAATTCGGTGCTTATCAATTCACAGATGTGAAACCATCGCTGTATGAAGTAACCGCTACGGCCGAAGGGTACTCAAGGGGTGAGAAGAAAGTTGAAGCCCTGGCTGACCAGACGGTGTATTGCGATTTCATTCTCACCCGGCTGATGGGCGGTCTTGTGGGTATAGTGATCGACGATGACACAGAAGAGCCGTTGGTTGCCACAGTAGCGGTGGAGAACACCGATGCAGTTACCGAGTCCAATATTGAAACTGGTTTTTCGTTCATGGATCTTGATCCCGGTCCGTATACGCTGAATGCCGAGGCGCTTGGATACCACCCGGGCAGTGCAACGGCTACGGTCGAAATAGGCGCTACGACCGATGTTCTGATCCGATTAGAGCCGATAACATTTGAACTTCAGGGTATACAGTTTGACTTTGACAAATCAACCCTCAAACCGGTTTCGATCCCGATCCTCGACCAGGCAGCTGAGGTATTGATGAACTATCCGAACCTGCGCGTGGAGATACAGGGGCACACCTGTTCGATGGGTTCGGACGAATACAATCTGAGGCTCTCGCAGTCGCGGGCGAATTCGGTGATGAATTACCTTGTGCAGCAGAAGAATATCGACAAGGCGAGGTTGACCGCAAAGGGTTATGGCGAGTCGAGTCCGATCGCGACCAATGAAACAAACGAAGGTCGCGTGCGGAATCGCCGTGTTGAATTCGTGATCATTAAGTAGTACTGTGATAAGAGTGAAGCGTGCCGGTCAGAAGCGCACCGGCACCTACACTTTCTTGTTGGATGATATCTTTGTATAATGGTTGGTCATTGAATCATACGCTGTAAAATATATCAGGAGGAACGCGCATGAAAAAAGTGTTGATATCATGTATGCTCTGTATATTACCGCTGTCTGCGGATTTCAACCGTACATCCGGGCTGGTTGACATTCCCACCGCCAACATATTGCCGCATTTTGGTCTCAGGGCAGGCATTGATGGCTCCATGGGGTTTCAGGACATGACCGATGATGCTGAAATCAACCTGCATTTTTCGATGGGTTTGTTCGACATTGCCGAGGCCTATCTGGATATCTATACATTCACGGATTTCACCGCGGCAATGGGTTTTTGTCACAGATTTTATAGCACAGACAAATTCGGTTTTGCCTGGGGCCTTCACACGATATCCTATGACCTTGATGTGTCCGAAATCGGTCGCGGCGATACTGTTGGTTGGTATGATGACTTGCTGTACAACTATGACACATATGAAAAGCCGTTTGAACTCGGGTCGGCATTTTTGATCACCACTTATGCGATCAATGATAATATTGATGCCACACTCGGCATAGGCAGGGGAAGATATGTCGGTTATGGCACGCACTCGAAGTACTTCAATACCAATTTCTTTCGCGACGAAGGTGGTGATTGGGGTGTAGGTTTGATCGCTGGTATGGAAGTGCGGTTCCTCGATCAGTTCAGATTCATGCTCGACGGTGATGGTCGTGATATGAATATTGGTTTGGGATACCGCTTTACGCCCGTAGAATTGAATATCGCCCTGAGCAAAGTCGAATGGTTCTTATGGTCTGATGATGATTACAGGCCGAGGTTATCGGCTTCAATTTCGTATCTGAATATGCAAGAGGAAAAGGGACCAGGCGCTATTGCGGGCAAGGTCGTTGACGAACTGGGCAATCCGATAGTGGCAGAGGTGGGTTTTGTCACCGATACGATAGCATCCGTGATGACGAATCCCGGGTCCGGTTTGTTCAGTTTCTCTCCGATTGATGCCGGTTCTTACGAAGTCTATGCACACGTCTCCGGCTATCAGACAGCGCGCAGAAAGATAAAAGTCCGTGGCGGAAGGACAGCATATCAGGAATTCAAGCTGCAGCCGGAGCCGATACCGCCGGCGAATATACAGGGGAAGGTCGTCGAAGTAGAGACCGGACGGCCTCTCATCGTTGATTTGACCGTTGTTGAAACCGGGTACAAGACAAAATCAGATTCACTTGGTGTATTCGATATCCCCGGTCTGCAGCCGGGTATGTACAAGATACAGGCCGACGCGATCGGGTTTGAAACAGGTCTTTATCCGGTATCTTTAGCACCCAGAGACAAGCATGTCCTCGACATCCGGATGTTGAAACCTTCTGACGTGATCCGGCTCTACGGCATAAATTTTGAGTTCAATAAAGCAACAATTCTTTCCGAATCATATCCGATCATTGATGAAGCAGCCGCGATCGTGATGAACCACCCGGATATCAAGGTTGAGATACAGGGGCACACCGATGGTATCGGATCGGCCGAATACAATCTCCAGCTTTCCTACATGCGCGCGAACGCGGTCCGTGACTACCTGATCGAAGTACACGAGATAAGTCCAGAACGGCTATTTCTCATGGCGTATGGCGAGAGCCGGCCAGTCGCACCGAATACTACCGAGCAAGGGCGGTATAAGAACAGGCGGGTGGAATTTTTCATAATAAAATAAACGGCGTTAATTTCGTTATGTTCGTTATTCCCGTTATTCTCGCTGCAAAAAATCTGACACTCGATGCATGATATGAAGGTCGCTAATTGCGTTATTTGCGTTAGTATCGTTAATATCGTTGAACAACCGTTCTTATGAAGATAAGACGTTTTGAGGATCTGGAGTGTTGGAAACTTGCGCGCGAATTTGTGAAGTACATATACAAACTCACTCGTAAACTAAAATTCTCAAAGGATTTACGGCTTGTTGGTCAAATAACGAATGCTTCTGTTTCAATTATGAACAACATTGCCGAGGGATGGGCCAGTCAATCCAACCCAGAATTGATGAGGTTTCTAAAGTACTCACGCCGTTCATGTGCTGAATGCCAGAATTGTCTGTATGTTGCTCTGGACCAGGAATACATTACCGAAGACGAGTTCAGTGCCGGTTATGATATGGCATCAAGAGTTACCCAAGTAATAGATGGGTTGCTCCGATATCTGCGCTCCTACGGGAATAAACAACGAGGTATGCAGGTTAAGGATATCCTTTCGGAGTATTATGGTTCGTCTGATAGTAATGAACATCAGTAGCGAAATGAACGAGATTAACGGGACTAACGAAATTAACGGGATTAACGAAAATAACGATATAAGCGTGCGTTATTGACTTGTCCGTATGAGTGAGTATTATAGCGTTGGAGGTTAAATGCGCAGAGTGATTGTTTTGTTATCCATTTTTTCCTTTGTATTTGCATCCAATCTTGAACTAGTGAATGTCCTTTGTTCCCAGGTGGTAAAAAAGGAAGAGGGTTATAAGATCGAACCGGGGGATGTTCTTGAGATCGTCATCCTGGGGGAAGAGGAGTTGTCCAGAACTCTCATGGTGATGCACAACGGGTCGATTTCATTCCCCCTGATCGGTGAGGTTAAGGTTGCGGGTCTGTCTACGGATGATGCAGCAGCATTGCTTGCATCGGAACTGAGATCATATTTCACTCATCCGGTCGTTTCGATCATCCTAAAAAGCCCAACCATACCTTATGTGTCTGTTTTCGGCGAAGTCCTGCGTCAGGGTGCAGTGGAATACCAGCGCGGACTACGAATAACCGATTATGTAGCGCTCGCCGGAGGCCCGACCCCGGTTGCCAATCTGGGAAAGGTGCGTGTCGCACGGCTACAGCCAGTTGAACCCGCACTCATGGTTGTAGAAACCATTGACCTCGACAGGGTGCTGAACGAGGGCATCATGGTAAAGAACTACGAGCTGAAATCGGGCGATTGGGTCTATGTTCCGAAGAGATTCACCGTCAACTGGAGCATTGTTATTTCAACCCTCACTCTTGCCGCTACTCTCGTCAATCTCTACATCACGTACGACCGACTCGCACGAGACTGAGACACGTCCTTGGCTGAAGACACGCTTACGCTGAATTCACGCTTCGCTGGAGACACACTGCGTTGAAGACACGCTTAAGCTGAATGAATGCTTTGCTGAGGAAAGGATTTGCTGATTTTATCGAGTGATGGAGAAAATTAGGAGTTTTAGAGATTTGATTGTATGGCAATTGTCATCTGAACTATCGAAAGAGATCCATGATCTTGTTAAGAGTTTTCCGCGGGACGAGAGGTTTTCACTTTCCGATGACTTGTTGCGTTCGGTGCGTTCGATACCAGCAAATATCGCGGAAGGGTGGGGACGGCGTTTCCCAAAAGAAAAAATTTCTTTTTATAATATAGCGAATGGTTCTGCAGAGGAATGTTCTAATCACATTATTGAAGCAAGAAATATCGATTATATAAGCGAGGCAACCCATGACCGTCTGCAGAAGAAAGTCCACGTTGTCGCTGTGAAATTGACGAATCTGATATCTGCTACCTGTAAGCGAGTAACAAAACCGCCGCATGAGATATCGAAGAAGAATTTGAAATGAATATTTCGTCTTTTTTTTGTATTCTTCAGTCGAAGACATGTCTTCAGTTTCGTGTCTTCAAAAGAATTGTGTCTTCAATCCGCCTCGGCGGATGTGTCTTCAGTGGGTCATCCATAGGTCAAATATGTGCAAGTTGATTGTGAGGATATGTCTATGACAGACGAAAAAAGTGTGCATCGTGTGTCGCGTGATGAGTCGATCGACGTTCGTGAGCTCGTCAACGTCTTCCTGCGCAGGCGGAATTTGTTCGTCTACATAGCCGTTCCTGTCTTCCTTGGCATCCTAATTGCCCAGCTCGCCCGTCCTTTCAAACCAATTTACAGGGCGACGTTTGATGTCGGTGTAACCGAGGAGGGCCCGGTTGACGGTGTATTTTCGCCGGGGCTGTCTGAAACACCGAGCACACAGATCACTGCTGGTATCCAGGGCGCTATTTCGAGCCTTTTGAGCATTAGTCTTGCAGAGAAAGTTACGGATACGCTCGGGCTTTACGCATATGCGAAAAACGGCAATTCCGACATTAAGGTTGAAGCACGGATAAAAGAGGATTTTGAACGTCCCGTCGGTCCTTTGAAGCTCAAAATTGAAGATGGAATGTTTTCTATTATGCTGAGCGATGGTACATCTAAGGAAGCAGTCCTCGGCCAATATGTTAACCTGGGCAAGTTTGAACTGAAGGTCACCAAATTGTTACCTGTTGATGAGAAGAGAACATATGAGGTCACGATTTATCCAAGAGAACGTATCGCCCTGGCGTTGCGCAATTCCCTCGCCATCGAAGTACTTGTAGCGGACAAGGTAGAGCAGGAGATCGGCACAGAAGCGGTTCCATTTTCGGGCGAAGGTGCACCCAAGAAACTTTTAAAGGCCAAAACGATCTTCCCGGGCATGGACTTCATCGGTATTTTGAGAATA
This sequence comes from candidate division WOR-3 bacterium, assembly GCA_029858255.1. Classification (NCBI taxonomy): domain Bacteria; kingdom Pseudomonadati; phylum Caldifarciminota; species Caldifarciminota bacterium. The sequence goes on from JAOUFJ010000006.1 coordinate 99,507, forward strand.
GACGTTCACTGGAGCAATCCCGAAGACGCTTTGAGGATTGCGAAGGCTCTTTCTGAACAGATCATCTTGCAGGATAAGAGCGAGAAATCTCAGTCGTTCACGCAGTCAAGGTTGTTCATCGATTCCCTGATGGTCGATTACCAGAACCGCTTGAAAGAGAGCGAAGAGCAGATAAGATCGTTCAAAGAAGAGAAGAATATCATTGACCTTAGTGCATCGACCCAATCTTTGATTAACCAAGTCTCAACGCTCGAGTCCAAGAAGAACCAACTCCAGATCGAACAAAAAATCCTTAAGGAATTGGGGGATTATCTCGCAAAAAGCGCAGTAAGCATGGAAACACCCAATCTCGCTTCTGTGCTTGTATCTTCCGATGTGTTGCAGAAGTTCTACGGGCAGCTTTTGGATGCTGAAGCCGAACTGAAAAGTGTGTTAAAGGAATATTCTAGCAATCATCCGAAAGTCATGGAAATAAGGGCAAAATTGTCGGGGCTTAAAGAACAAATGCAGGTAGAGATCGGCAAGCGTATCCCTTCGATAAAGACTGAGATACAGAGTGTTGAAAATCAAATCGATGGTCTGCAAGCTAAGCTGCAGACCGTTCCAGTTGATGAGATCAGCCTGGCGCGGCTCGAGCGGGACCGGCAGATTGCAGACGAACAATATAGCTTCTATAGGGAAAAGCTGGAGGAAACCAAAGTGCAGGAAGCTGGTGTCACCTCAGACCTTAAGATAGTCAATCCGCCCATGGTTTCAAACGCGCCGGTCAATTCACGCCGCCGCATTTTGACCCTCTTCACGGCAATTATCATAAGCATCATGGCCGGCGGATTTGCGGTCTTTGTTGCTGAATACATAGATAATACGGTAAAAGATCCCGATATTTTGACCGAAAAGACTGGTCTGGCCCTGTTCGGTACGATCCCAGCGATCGTACTGGACGCTAAGGAGGAGACAAAGCACGTTGAATCACCACCGCTGGCTTTCCTGAAGAAGGCATATTCTACGATTATGGGGACATCCGCAGCATTAGAAGGCAGTGATTTGAGAATGCTCGATCAGGATGTCTCAACACCAGAATTCGAGGCATTCCGCAAGCTGGCAATGAATCTTGAATTTGCGCATCCGGAAAAAAAGTACGGGGCAATATACGTTACTTCACCGGGGCCAGAGGAGGGGAAGACATTCACTGCGCTGAACCTTGGTATTGTTTACGCGCGTACTGGCAAGAAAGTGCTGCTTGTCGATACTGATTTTCGCAAGAAAACAGGCCATCTGAGTGACGTCACAAGATCAAAGCAGGAAAAGGGTTTGTTCGATGTTCTCAGGGGAGAAGCAGTGCTCGATGAAATCATCCTCCCCTTCAACAACTCCAACAATGCAGAGAGTGCAGAAAAACCGGTTGGTACTGAGACTAATAGCGATTCAGACTTCTGGACATCCATTTATTCAAGGATCGAGCCTCAAGAATCAAGTATCAGAGTTTTGCCCATAGGTACGCTTCCGGTTAATCCTTTCATATTCCTCGAGTCTGCGAAGATGAAAAACATGATCGACGAGCTGAGAATGCGCTATGACTTTGTCATAATCGACGGTGTACCCGTTATGTTGTTCGCGGATGCGGCTTATCTTGCTAACTATACTGACGGTGTTCTCCTGACCACACGCTATGGCAGAACCGATATGAAGGACCTCGCTCATGCCAGAGATATACTGCTGACGGCAAAGGTTCACATAATCGGTCTCGTGGTCAACGGTATTCCTAAGACACGAGGCAGTTATTACTACCAATATTACCATAAGTACTACGATAAATACTACAAAACATAATACGTACGTATTTTCGTTATGTCCGTTAATTTCGTTAACCCCGCTATGAACATGATACTTGATACTGGATACTGGATAGGAAAGACGTCACTTTCGTTAGTATCGTTCATTTCGTTTCTCAACTTCCCATCCTTTCAACCTCTAATCTTCTGTCTTTCTCCTATGCGCCATGCGCTATGCCCTTTGCTTGATTTTATGGTTCGAGCGAGCGTAGGGTTTACCCGCCTTCGGAGGGAGTCGAGAACCTCACCAGGAAGCGATAGTGCTATCTACATATCAAGCATCCTTAGGGGGTGCGCAATTCGCAATTCGAAATAAATCAGTGATATGTTGAAAAAAGTTAAAAATACGTTTCTGTGGTTCTACCGTAACCTCGTGCCGCACCACGCGGCAATGTGGAAACGCCTTAGACGTGAGGGCGTAATAACTTTACCATGGAGGGTATATTTCTTCAGGTACCGGGTCAGGAAAAAGAGGGGAGTATACATTTCGCACAGGCGGTTCAGAGAAGAGAATCTCTTTCTGAACGTGCATATCGATACCTATGCTGCGTGCAGCAGGAAGTGCAGTTTCTGTTTCAATAGCCTTAAACAGCCGAAAAGGAAACTCGGTATTATGTCCGAGAGAACATATAGAAGCGTAATCGACCAGTTGGCCGATATTGAGTACTGCGGTAAGATATCGCCATATTTCTACGGCGAGCCGCTATGCGATAAAAGGTTACCAGAGCTAATCGCCTATGCGCGGAGGAGATGTCCTTGCAGTTTTATCCAGATAAATTCGAACGGTGATCATCTGACAGAACCGCTTCTGCTCAATTTGATAAGAGCGGGTCTGGACAAGGCACTCGTGACCGACTACGAGAATGTCGGTCTGCCCAAGAATACACCGGAAAAGAAAATTAATGAGCAAAGCGAGCGACTCCTGAACCTTGCAGAGTTGTATCCACAATTCATGGACCTCAGGCACTGGCAGGAGATCAGTTTCGAGAATCGGGCTGGGATGGTACTCACACGCATTACCGAGAGGGTCAAAGAGCCATGCATGCGCCCATCTTACATGCTGGTCATTGACTGGAAAGGTGATGTGCTGTTATGCTGTGTCGACTACTACGCGCAGCACGTTTACGGCAACGTGGCGGACAGACCCCTAATGGAGATCTGGAAAGATGCGAAATACCAGGAAATGCAGCGTATACTGCAGAGGCCAGGGGGAAGGCAGGAGATCCCGATCTGCGCCAAATGCGACGCACCGGCGGGGATAGAGGAATGAGATTTCCGTCGTTGCGACCGTCAGCAAGGTCCCGTACTGCGGGATTCTCGATTATCGTTTTATGTGATATGCTAGACAGGAGAAATCGGAACAATCTTAGCCTTGTTGTCTTCAGTGTAGCTTGTTCTCAGTGAAACGTGTCTTAGGTTAATCGTGTTATGTTTCGAGCGAGCGTAGTGTGTGCCCGCCTTCGGAGGGAGTCGAGAGCTACATTATCGTTAAGTAAATAAGTCAAGGCGATCATAAATATGTGTGGTAGTCCAGGACATGCCAAAAAGACAATTATTGCAGTCGTTGCCTTTGGTATGCTCCTCTCGTACGCTATTTTCCTGATACTGCCAGCGGACACGGTTATTCAATCTACACGAGAGGACGGTATTATTGAGAATTTCACTGCTGGTTTCTACCTTTTCGCGTCGGTCTTTGCGTTCGTGCTTTTCTTCGGCACTCGTAGGGGTAATGACCTCGGATTCATCAAGATGAAAAGGAATGTGTTCTTTCTTTTTTTAGGTATAATCCTGTTCCTGATATTTGGAGAGGAAATCAGCTGGGGGCAGAGAATCTTTGGCCTGGCGACGCCTGGCTTTCTCGAGGAGATCAATGTGCAACGAGAAATAGGTTTCCATAACCTGCGGATATTCAGAGGCATGCTACGCGCTAACCGTCTTCTTCAATATTTCTGTTTTTTATACGCCGTTCTGTTGCCGGTTATTCATTTGACTATTCCGAGATTGAAAAAGTGGATATACAAGATCAACATTCCTGTTGTGCCAGTATCCATGAGCTTGCTTTTCCTTTTTAGCTACATTCTTTCACGGATATTCAATGCCCGCGTGTCAATCAAGCTGACGCATAGTGTGATTGAAGTCATGGAATTTAATTTTGGGATTCTGTTCTTGGGTGCGACTGTCTGGTTTCTGTGTTCATTAGGCACAAAACCACAACATGCAGCATGATTTGAACGTAACATGTATTTTGGGAGTCATTAATGAGAAGTTCCATTAAGGGAATGAGCGTTCTTGTAACTGGCGGCGCCGGCTTCATCGGCTGTAATCTTGTGCGACGGCTTCTCAAAGTTACCCTATGTATTTCTCGCCTTTGACAGAGAAACATGCTTCTGCCAATGCGATCTCGCTGGGTAATACTTTAATAGACGAAATGAAACAGCGATTAATTTCAATCAGTATCATGCGATATTTCGCATCGAAAGTATTGGAATCGTTAAGCAAAGCCTTAAGCGTACCAATAAGGATCACCTACAAGACATTCTGGGGAGAACGGATGTATATCGTGATTCCAGAAGAGATTTCATTGCATCTGTTCCGACATGGAATGTACGAGCCTGGATTAACGGCTATGATACTGAAATTCCTGAAACCGGGTATGGTTTTTCTCGACATAGGTGCACATTATGGGTATTTTACGTTACTAGCTTCAAATATAGTAGGAAAATATGGTAAAGTACATGCTTTCGAACCTACACCAAATACTTATGAGATACTCAAGTGCAATTCATCAAGCAAAGAAAACGTGATTTTGAATCAGTGCGCGGTACTCGCGAGACATCAGATGGTTGTGATACATGATTATGGATATGAGTATTCTGGATTCAATTCTATGTTTGCGGAAAGATTGCCCAATGAAATAGCAAGTAAAATAAGGACCGTGAAACATAAGGTGAAGGCAGTATCTGTTGATGAGTATGTCGCAAACGTATCCGTTGTTCCCGATTTCATTAAAATCGATGCGGAAAGTTCTGAATCGATGATTTTACGTGGTATGGAGGATACGATAAGGAAACATCGGCCTATCATATCAATAGAAGTGGGTGATGCAGGCATTAAGGGTGTTCCAAGGAGCGTAGAGCTGATAAATTACTTGGTTAATAAGGGCTATCAGGCGTACGAGTACAAAAATGGTTCAATTCGGAAACATGATATTTCGGACAATCAATATGCCTTTGAGAATATTCTTTTTATCATGAAGTAAGAATTATGCGATACCGTCGAATCTTTATCAACGCCGTTATGTCTGCTATACAAGTTGTTTCCATAACGTTGATTTTGTTCATTCTTTATCAATTTTTGCTGATAACCATTGGTGCGGATCGACAAGGAGTTCAATGTC